>CAIOAQ010000592.1 GCA_903856025.1 uncultured beta proteobacterium | reverse complement strand
TTCGCCAAAGTTGAGCAAGGTGTTGGAGGTGCCACGCCAGCCGCACTTGTGGTTGAGCCCGGCCAAGGCCACGTCGTTGCGTGCGCCCAGCTTGACGGCCTGTGCAAAACCCTCTGCACTCGGATCACTGGCTGGCAAGACCGACAGGAATTTGGGAACGATGAACAGCGAGATGCCTTTCACGCCCGCAGGTAACTTGCCATCGGCATCGGGAATTTTGGCCAGCACCAGGTGCACGATGTTCTCGGTGATGTCATGCTCACCGGCAGAAATCCACATCTTGTTGCCCCGCAGGCGATAGCGACACCCAAGCGGGTCTTGTTCAAAGGCGGCACCATCGGGCACCGCACGCGTGGCCACATCACCCAGGCTGGAACCCGCCTGCGGCTCGCTCAAGCACATGGTGCCCGCCCAGCGACCGGAAAACTCGTTGGCCGCAAACACGGTTTGCTGCAGCGGTGTGCCGTGCGCCATGAGCAAGTTGGCGTTGCCGGTGGTCAGCATGCCAAAGCTGATGCTGACGCTGGCTTTGGCAAAAAATGCGTTGGCTGCGGCCTCCACCACGTAGGGCAGCTGCATGCCGTTCAACTCGTAGTTTTGCGCGGCGCTGAGCATGCCAGACTCTGCATAGGCACGGTAAGCGTCATGAGAGGCCTGCGGCAACACCACGCGCAAATTGCCGTCTGGCAACACCTCGGTGCGAGGTTCCTGCGTGTCCACCAGCCGGTTGAACGGCGCAAATTTGTCACGCGCCAGACGCTCGCAGGTGTCGAGCACCGCATCAAAGGACTCCCGGTTGTGGTCGGCAAAGCGTTCACGCTCGGTGAGCGTGTTGACCTTCAACCAGTCGTGCAGCAAAAAATCAAGGGTGGTTCTGAAAGTCATGATGTGCCCTGCTAATCGTTACTTGAATGATGACGGATGCCTTTGGGGGGGGCACCATGCCTTGTGCGAATCAGGCCGACGCGGCACTCAGCTCCGCGGCTGTCCTCCGCCCTGCGGGCTCCCCCTTGATGCCGCTGCGCTGAATGCCACGCCGACCTGATTCTTGTCGCGGTTTTGGCATGAATACCTTGTCCACCTATGCCCACCTGCGATGGTTCGGCACCGTTGACACTGGGGCGAATGGTGCAGCGGCATCAAGGAGGAGCCTAAATGCGCAAGCATTTGGGCGGGGGACAGCCGCGTAAGCATTCGCCCCGGTGTCAATGGTGTGGACACAAATCATGCCCTAGCCCTTTATTTATAAGCGTCAAGCGCTACCAAAAACATACTTACAACACCTCAAAAACCCCACAAGCCCCCATGCCCCCGCCGATGCACATGGAGACAGCCACGCGCTTGGCACCGCGACGTTTGCCTTCGATCAGCGCATGGGCAGTCAGTCGCTGGCCGGACACGCCATAAGGGTGACCCACAGCGATGGCACCCCCATTGACGTTCAGGCGTGCGTTGTCGATGCCCAGGCGGTCACGGCAATAGATCACCTGCACGGCAAAGGCTTCGTTGATTTCCCACAAATCGATGTCGCTGACTTTCAAGCCCAACCGGTCAAGCGCCTTGGGAATGGCAAACACCGGTCCGATGCCCATCTCATCGGGTTCGCAACCCGCCACCGCAAACCCCAAAAAGCGACCCAGCGGCTGCAACCCTTTGCGCTGCGCCGTGGCTTCGTCCATCACCACCACCGCACCGGCACCGTCGGAGAACTGGCTGGCATTGCCGGCGCTGACCACGCCGCCCGGCATGGCCGAGCGCAAGTCCTTGATGCCCTCGTAAGTGGTACCGGCACGAATGCCCTCGTCGTTGCTGACCGTCACCTTTTTGGTCATCAGACCCATGATTTTGTCGGCCACGCCCATGGTCACGGTGATCGGGGCGATCTCGGCGGTGAACAGTCCGGCTTCCAGCGCCGCAGACGCTTTTTGCTGGCTGGCAGCACCGAGCTCGTCCATCGCCTGGCGTGTGATGCCGTAGCGCTTGGCCACAATTTCAGCGGTTTCCAGCATGTTCAGGTACACCTCGGGCTTGAGCTTGACCAGCTCCAGGTCACGAATCATGTGCATGTTGGCTTCTTGCTGCACGCAGGAAATGCTTTCCACGCCACCGGCCACATAAATGCTGCCTTCCCCGGCGATGATGCGTTGCGATGCCAGTGCAATGGTCTGCAGGCCGGACGAACAAAAACGGTTCACCGTCATGCCACTCACGGTGACCGGGCAACCAGCGCGCAGGGCAATTTGGCGGGCAATGTTGGA
>CAIOAQ010000591.1 GCA_903856025.1 uncultured beta proteobacterium | reverse complement strand
TCCATGTGCAACCGGGGGAAGCGACCACGGTGTTCCGCGTGCAGATCGATTTCAAAGGGTCCATTGCCAACGATGACACCCATGCGAGTCAGCGCGAAGAAATCCAAACCAGCTGGCTGCTGCCGGTAGGCCAGCGCTTCACCCAGAACGATTGGGACCGGGCCAAACAGCAGGTGCTGCGTCTACTGACCACCGCCAACTACCCCACCGGACACATCATTGACGCGCTGGCCGATGTGGACCCCGACACGCATCAAGCCACGCTGAGCCTCACCCTCGACTCTGGACCGGCCTTTCGCACCGGCGAGATGGCCATGGAGGGTTTGCAACGCTACAACCCGCAACTGGTACGTCAATTGGCCGGACTCCCTGCGGGAAGGCCCTACCGTCAAGCCGATTTGGTGAACACCCAGCAACGTCTGTCTGACAGCGGCTATTTTGATTCCGTATTTGTCACGCTAGACACCAGCGATGACCCTGACGCGGCACGGATACTGGTGAAATTGCACGAGGCACAGTTGCAAAAAATCGTGCTGGGCGTGGGTGCCAGCACCGACAGCGGGCCGCGTTTAACGGCCGAACACACCTATCGGCAGGTGCGCGGCATTGGCTGGACTGCGGTAAGCAAAACCCAGCTTGACCGCAACACCCGTGCGGTTGGCACCGAACTGACCTCGCCTCCAGATGACAACAACTGGCGTTGGGTGACCTCGGGCCTGGTGCAAAACCAATTGTTGGGCACGCTCGATGTCACCAGCCAACAACTGCGCGGCGGGCGCAAGCAAGTGAGTGAACGCATTGACCGCAACATCTACGTGCAATACGACCGCGCGGCTACCGTCGACACGGACGTGGCAGAGCCGGTACTGGCCCAGTCCATCAGCGCCAACTACGCGTTCGCAGTGCGGTATTACGACAACCTGCCTTTTCCAACCCGTGGCTGGGGTTGGGGAGCCGAAGTGGGCGGTGGCACCACGCTGGGCGGTCAGCCACACGTCTACACCCGCTTGCTCACACGCTGGCAAGGTTTTATGGGTTTGGACAAGCTGAGCACCCAGCCACAAGCCACCCAAGCCAGCGCTGGCCGTCTGGCCATGCGCGCCTCTTTTGGCGCAGTCGTCGCACAAGAGGGCATCAACCTGCCCAGCACACAGTTGGTCCTGGCGGGTGGGGACAACAGCGTGCGGGGTTACAGCTTGCACGCCCTGGGTGTTCAACTGGCTGATGGCAGCACTACGGCGGGCCGCTACATGGGCACGGCCAGCGTGGAGTGGCAACGCCCGATCCTCGTCCAGGGCCGACCAAGCGACTGGGAAAGCACCCTGTTCGTCGATGCCGGTGCGGTGGCCAACCAGGCGTCCGAGTTGTCGCCCAAAGTGGGGGTCGGCGCGGGAGCCCGGTGGAAGAGTCCGGTGGGGCCGCTGCAACTGGACCTGGCCTATGGTGTGGACGTGCGCCGCCTGCGCCTGCACATGAACCTGGGGTTCACGTTTTGAGGCACATTCTTGTCAGTCTGTTCAAGCGGCTGCTCTGGAGCAGCTTGGCGTTGGCAGGTCTGGTGGCCGCGTTGTGGTGGTTCAGCGGCACCCACAACGCCTTGCCGCTGGTGGCAACGTCCTTGGAGCGCCTGGTGCCCGCAGGGCAAACACTGCAGATCAAAGACGTTTCTGGCAGTTTGCGCGACGGCGGACATGTGGGCTGGCTGCGCTGGACGCAAGGTGAGCTCAGCGTCGAGGTGCAAGACCTGAACTTCGCCTGGCGTCTTGAATCCCTTCTGAAGAAGCGCCTGCAGTTCCAGCAGGTCAGCGCAGCATCCATCCACATCGACGACCGGCGCGCCCCCACGCCACCGGCCGCGCCTCCCGCAGACCTGAGCTTGCCTCTGGCGCTGGACATCCCCTTTAAGGTCGGGCGTTTGACCCACT
>CAIOAQ010000590.1 GCA_903856025.1 uncultured beta proteobacterium | reverse complement strand
TCGGGTTCACCGGCGATCGTTTCCCACTAAGAACTGTGCGAACTGCGATCTTGGTTGCCTGGAGCCGACTGTCATGCCGCTTGCCGCCCGTAAGCATTCAGCCTTGAGCCGCGAGCGGCCCAGGGGAACGTCAAAAGTTTTGCGAGCGACGACGGACTGGTGATAACACTTAACTGACAGGAGACAACCATGAATACGCAAAACAATTCTGACAACGCAACAAACAACACCGAGGGCGCTGCCCACACCCGGAGTTCTAACGTCCCGGTAATTTCAGGGGCGAAGGGAAATCACACCATGCGGGAAGCTGCGGAGGCAATAACCCAACTTGGCGGGTTTGTGGGAAGGATACAGCTGGGAATTCTTGGCAATCAGTGCAGGGGAGAGGAAGGGCAGTTCTTTATCGACTTGGTGGTTGAGTTGGCCAATACCGTCAGCACGATGCCGGTGACTTATCAGACCGAAGGGCAGGGGAGTCAAGCGCTGGTGTACCTGCATTACTTCACTTCGGGTGCCGACTGGTACCTCACTGAACGCGATTGCGAAAGCGAACAATTGCAGGCGTTTGGCCTTGCCGATCTGGGTTATGGCACAGAGCTTGGATATATCAGCCTTGTCGAGTTGCTGGAATGTAACGCAGAACTGGACTTGTACTGGACACCGAAAAAAGTAGTTGAAATCAGCTGAACGCAGACATTTTTGAAGCACGGTAAATAAACAGAGGAAAGTGATCATGAGCGAGAAAGTTAAGGTTGTCGTAACAGTAATGGGCGGAGTAGTGAGTTCCGTCATGGCAGGCGTTGAACTGGATGTCGTTGTCGTGGACTGGGACAACATCAAAGCCGGTGATCTTGCCCCGCACCATCTGGCCTTCAAGGATGGCACCAACGTCGATGCCTTCATGAAGGCACCGACTACCGGCTATTTTTACTGACACAGGGCAACCATCATGACCAAATCCACGAAGGCACCACTCAATACCGCAGAACTTTCCACCCTGTGGAGGGATGCGCGAAATGTCAGGGCAACAGCGGAGCGCAAGGGCGTCACGCTGGACGCTTGCGAAGAGCGGAGAGAAACCTACATTGCACAGAATTTCTTTGAAATCGGCTGCTGGCTTTTTTACTACTCAAAAAAGGTTGGACTGGCAGGCAAAGAGTGCTTGAAAGCGCGAATTGATTGCGCGATCCGCTTAAAAATGGCGGGAATTGAAAATCCCGGATACGACTTTTTCACAGTATTTGATTTTGGTGAAAGGACGTTCGACACCATTTTTGAAATGGGCGACAGCCATCAGGTTGTCAATGCACTCAAGCTGGCTTGACGGTAAAGGAAGAACAGATCATGGTCACGCTACAGACATGGAAAACTGAGCTTGCGCGGGTGGGCGATTATTGGGCACGGAGAAATCTGCGCAATATCACGCAAGGGAATCGGCGTCCCTATCGCACGGAGAAGCCGGAAATATTCAAGCTGCTTTGTGCTTTGGCGCATCTGCCCGGAGGAACGCCGAGCGAGAACCGCAAGAAGTATGCGGATATTTTCCGGATTGCACTCACGCGGCAACGGGAAAACAGGTTGCGGGTGCAGTCCTACGCGGTAAGCAGGCCACAAGGCTGACCATGATCGGCCCTCACCTTGGCCGGTGGGCTCTTGGGGCTTTGCCCCGCCGCCGGGCATCCCTTTTGGAATACCCTTTGTTTGTTTGCCCGGCTGAGGGCCGGGCAGGCCGCGAAGCAAGGGTTTTTCATGCCGACTTTGAACATGCCCCTGGGCATGCTGCTTATGGCGCACACAAGTATTGTGCGCCAAATAAAAGGCTATTTGCATTCTGAGGTTGGAAACCAGATTTCGATTGCACTTTAAGTTGAGCCGTTTTGTGCAAAACATGGTTGTCTGACACAGATAACGGCCAACGGACACAGATGACCGTCCGTTGTCCTGCAATGAGATCGCAGGTTATAACTGCTACATGCATAAGAGGATGATCTGCGTCGAGTTCTGATTGGCTCTGCATT
>CAIOAQ010000589.1 GCA_903856025.1 uncultured beta proteobacterium | reverse complement strand
TGCAGGACCGCCTGCAGCACCGCCCTGCCGAACTCTCGGGCGGCGAGCGCCAGCGCGTGGCGATTGCCCGGGCGCTGGTTACCCGACCCGATTGTGTACTGGCCGACGAGCCCACCGGCAACCTGGACCGCGCAACCGGCGAAGAGGTGATTCGCCTGTTGGAAGGGCTCAACGCCCAGGGCGTGACGCTGATCATGGTCACCCACGACCACGCCTTGGGTGCGCGTGCGCGCCGCCAACTGATGATGGAAGACGGTGCCCTCCAGCAAGACCTGCACCACGTGGCCCAACCCGCTGCAGCCGCCACCCCATGCGCCCTGCCGACCTGATCCGCTTTGCGCGTGAAGCCGCCACCGGCAACCCGTTGCGGGCCGCGCTGCTGGTGCTGGCCATGGCCATCGGCGTGGCCGCCGTGGTGGTGCTCACTGCCTTGGGTGACGGGGCGCGGCGCTACGTCATGAACGAGTTCTCCAGCCTGGGCAGCAACCTGGTGATCGTGTTACCGGGGCGCTCACAAACCGGCGGCTTCAACCCCGGAAACGCCATCACCAGCACCACGCGTGACCTGACCATTGATGACGCGCAAGCCCTTCAACGCGCCAGCGCGGTGCGCCGCGTGGCGCCACTGGCAGTGGGCACCTCCGAGATCAGCGCCGGTGGCAAGCTGCGCGAGGTGCTGGTGGCGGGCACGGTGGCCGAGTACGTGGAAGTGCGCCAGATGGCCCTGGCACAAGGGCACTTTCTGACCGCCGGGGACTGGCGCAGGGGGGCCAGTGAAGCGGTGATTGGTGCCAAGGTGCGTGACGAGATTTTTGGCAACGAGCCGTCGTTGGGCCAATTGGTGCGCATTGGTGACCGGCGCTTTCGCATCGTGGGGGTGCTGGCTCCCAGCGGCCAGGGGCTGGGCATGAACTCCGACGAACTGGTGTTTGTGCCGGTGTCGCTGGCGCAGGCCATGTTCAACAGCAACACCCTGTTTCGCATTTTGATCGAGGCCCACGGCCGCGAATCGATTGGTGCGGCAAAAACACAGGTAGCCGACATCATCAAACTGCGCCATGAGGGCGAGCAAGACGTGACCGTGATCACACAAGACGCGGTGCTGGCCACTTTTGACCGCCTGCTAGGGGCGCTGACGCTGGGCGTGGCGGGCATTGGTGCCATCAGTCTGGCGGTGGCCGGGATTCTGGTGATGAACGTGATGCTGGTGTCGGTGAGCCAGCGCACCTCAGAGATTGGCCTGCTCAAGGCGCTGGGGGCCACAGGCGGTGGCATCCGGCTGATTTTTTTGACCGAGGCCACCCTGCTCTCCCTCACTGGTGCGGTGGTCGGCTACGGCTTGGGGCTGCTGGCAGCGGCATTCATCCGACTGCTGTACCCCACGTTTCCGGCCTACCCGCCGGATTGGGCCGTGCTGGCCGGCTTGGGCACCGCCTTGGTAACAGGCATTTTGTTTGGCGTGTTGCCAGCCCGCCGCGCCGCGCAGCTCGACCCGGTGCAGGCACTGTCCAAGCGGTAGACCAACCCACACGACCATGCTGCTACCCGATGCCATACACCTTGCCCTGCGCGCTGTCACCGCGCAGCGTCTGCGCAGCTTTTTAACGCTGCTGGGCATTGCCGTGGGCATTGCGTCAGTGATTTTGCTGACCTCGATTGGCGAAGGCATCCACCGTTTTGTGCTGGCCGAATTCACCCAGTTTGGCACCAACATTGCCAGCATTTCACCGGGCAAGGTCAAGACCTCGGGGCCCGCACCGACCGGTATTCCCTCGTCGGTGCGGCCTTTGAGCCTGGACGATGCGCGCGCACTGGCGAACTTGCCGAACGTCACCGCCATGACCGCTACCGTCTGGGGCAACACCGAGGTGGGTGCCAACGGCCGCCTGCGCCGCACCACTGTCAACGGGGTGGGTGCCGACATGGTCCGGGTCTACAACATCAAGGTCAAGACCGGTCAGTTTTTGCCATCTGAATCCATGGAAAACGCCCGCGCCCTGGTGGTGTTGGGCTCCAAGCTTAAAGACGAGCTGTTTGGCAGCGCCAACCCACTGGGCGCGCGGGTGCGGGTGGGCAATCTGCAGTTTCGCGTGATCGGCGTGCTGGAGGCCAAGGGGCAATTTTTGGGCGTCGATCTGGACGATGCCGCCTACATTCCCACCGCCCGCGCACTGGAGCTGTACAACCGCGATGGCATGATGAAGATCGACCTGGCCTATGAAGAAGGCGTGCCCGCAGCGCGCATTGTGGCGGCGGTCAAAAGCACCCTGGTGGCGCGCCACGGGCGGGAAGATTTCACCATCACCACCCAGGAAGACATGCTGCGCACCTTGTCCAACATTCTGGACATCCTGACCATGGCCGTGGGGGCGCTTGGCAGCATTTCGCTGCTGGTGGGCGGCGTCGGTATCGTGACCATCATGACCATCGCGGTGAGTGAGCGCACCAGCGAGATTGGTCTGATGGTGGCGCTGGGTGCACCCCGGCAAACCATTCTGGCGCTGTTTCTGGGCGAAGCTGTGACACTGTCGGCCATTGGCGGCCTGATAGGATTGGCGCTGGGCTTTGGTCTGGCGCAGGTGATTCACCTGGCCGTGCCGGCCCTGCCGGTGCACACTCCGCTGAGTTTTGTGCTGCTGGCCGAGGGCCTTGCCGTGCTCATCGGGCTGCTGGCGGGTGTGCTGCCCGCGCGCAGCGCTGCAAGGCTGGACCCGGTAGAGGCCCTGCGCGCAGAGTAAACCGTTCACCCTGCCGGACGTTACAAGCTATATAATTAGTAGCTGTTTACCCTTGTTTAACAAGGGCTAGAGGCCAATTTTATTTATAAGCTGGTCGCCTTCTTTCACACCTATCCACCCAGGAAACCCACATGAAAAAACTCAACGTCACCATCCAGCTCAACATGTCCGTGCCGGACGACTGGGAACTGGTTGAAACCTCTGAAGGCACACCAGTGCTCAAATTGCCCAACGGCCAGTTCATGGACATCGCCATCGAGCCGCTCTTCGCCACCGATCCCGAAGAAACCTGGAGCAGCACCGAAGATGAAGACACCCTCAACGACATTCTGGACATGGTGGACAGCGAAGAGGTGACCTACCAGTTTGTGACCCATTAGACGTTGCGCCCCTTGCAAAATTGGAAGGCCGCCCCAAGCTGGGCAGTCCAAGGCCGCAACCCCTGGCCACTTTCAACTTTTCAGGAACAACATGTCCGTTTTGCATCAAAAACTTCAATGGCGCTACGCCACCAAAAAAATGAACCCGGCCAAGGCCGTGCCCCAAGACAAGGTGGACCGGATTGTGGAAGCCGCCCGTCTGGCGCCTACGTCCAGCGGGTTGCAACCGTTTGAGATCATCGTGGTCACCAACCCGGCTGTTCGTGAGCAGATCAAGCCCAAAGCCTGGGGTCAGGGACAAATCACCGATTGCTCTCACTTGCTGGTGTTTGCCGCCTGGGACAACTACACCGCTGAGCGCATCAACGCCATGTTTGACATGACCAACGCCGAGCGCGGTGGCACCAACGAGGGCTGGGAAAACTACCGCAAACTGCTGTTGAGCACTTACCCGCAACGCGATGCTCAGGTCAACTTCGAACACGCCGCCCGCCAAGCCTACATTGGTCTGGGTGCTGCGTTGATCGCCGCCGCCTTTGAAGAAGTGGATGCTACGCCCATGGAAGGGTTTGACCCCAAGGCGCTGGACGACATTCTGGGTTTGAACGCACGCGGCCTGCGCAGTGTGGCGATCATGCCGCTCGGCTACCGCGAAGAAAGCGGCGACTGGCTGGTCAACCTGAAGAAAGTTCGCCGCCCGCGTGAACAATTCGTCAGCGAAGTGGCCTGAACTTCCTGGTTAGAAAAAATACTTATTCCATTTCTAATTCATTAGTGTAATAATATCTCCATCAATTCAGATGGAGATTCGCCATGTCTCGACCTGCCAGTGGGGATGCCGATGTTTTACAAGAAGCACGCGAGGCCATCGCAAGTGCAAAGACAGTGGAGCAGCTGCGTCAGGCGCAAGCGGTTGTGTTTCCGCTGGATTACGCCATGAGTCTTTCCGATACGGCGCAGGCAATTGGTCT
>CAIOAQ010000588.1 GCA_903856025.1 uncultured beta proteobacterium | reverse complement strand
CTCGCCAATGGCACAAAGGCTACCGACGGGTATCAAGCGTTGAGAGAACTCGATACCGACCATGATGGGGTGATTGACAAAAACGACGCTGCTTTCAACGATCTCAGTGTTTGGATTGACGCAAATTCTGACGGTGTCAGTACCGCCAACGAGATTCACTCGCTCGCATCGCTGAATATTACTCAGATTTCTGTCCAGGCAACGGCGGGCACGACCTTGGATAACGGCAATTTGATCGGGCTGACTTCCAGCTTCACAACGACTGATGGTTCAACGCACAAGGCTGCGGATGTATGGTTCGCGACCCAACAGGTGACAACTCCGGCCGCTCCTGCTGCGAGTGACTCAGCGGGAACTCAGGCTGCAATTTCCTCGGCGACGACGGATACTTTGAAAGATCGCGTTAGCTCTTTGGCTCAAACAATTGGTACTTACAGCGCCAGCAGCGAGTCAATATCGTCTCAGCTGCCACCAACTAATGTGAGTGGCACAGCTGCGTTGCCTCAAACAGGGCCACTTGTGTCGACGAGTATGGCTGATGTCATGAGTCGATTTGGGTCGGATGGACAGTTGTTGGTGCAGGCTGCCGGGGCTGTAGGGGCAGTAACAACGACGTTGAAGGTCCCTGGCGCACCCGATCTTCTTAGCAGCGGGGTACTTGCCGTTGGTGGCAAGTTGTGAACCTATTAATTGATTCATAAAGGCAGGTCTATTTGACCCTTGCCATACTGGACGGCATGTTGAAATACCTGTACTAGGTATTTCAACAATGGCCGAAAGATATTCTCATTCCACAATTCAATGCTTGGCGGCGTTGGCGCAGCATCACGGATTGCCAGTCAATCCAGAGCGCCTGATTGAGGATTACGCCTTGGGTGCCGAAGAGCCGGGCACCGCAACGGTGCTGCGAATTGCAGCAGACATTGGGTTAAAGGCAAGAGGCGACAAGTTCAAGTGGGACGAGTTGCTTGCACAAAATGGTGTTTTCCCCATCATTGCACGTATGAGCGATAACCATTGCGTGATTGTCATGGGGGCATCGGACAAAGATGGCGGTCAGGTTGCTGTACTCAATCCGATGGCGGACAACCCGGCTGAAGTACTGTTACTGGATCAAAAAGCTTTTTGTAGTTTGTGGCTGGGGCAGGTCTTTTTGATGAAACGGTTGCATGGCCTCGCAGAGGTCAACCAGCCATTTGGCTTCCGGTGGTTCATCCCGGAAATTTTGAAGCAAAAGGCGGCGCTGAGGGATATTGCGGTTGCGGCGCTAGCTATGCACTTGCTAGCACTTGCTTCGCCCATATTTTTTCAATTAGTGATAGATAAGGTGCTAGTTCACCAAAGTATGTCAACTCTTTGGGTACTAGGCATTGGCGTGGTAGCTGCGCTAATTTTTGATTCGATGTTTGGTTTTTTACGGCAACTATTGACTTTGTCTGCCACCAACAAAATTGACATGCGACTGACCCGCCGAACGTTTGCGCACCTTTTATCATTACCGATTGACTACTTTGAAACCACTACGGCGGGGGTCATCACTCGCAATATGCAGCAGGTGGAAAAAATTCGAGGGTTTCTGACAGGCCGCCTGTTTTTCACAGTGCTTGACACCTTTTCGCTATTTATTTTTTTGCCGATTCTGTTTACCTATTCGGTCAAACTCGCATTAATCACGCTGGTATTCACTTTTCTAATCGGCACGGTTGTCATGGTGATGGTGCCAACTTTTCAGCGGCGCCTTAATGATTTGTACCAAGCTGAAGGCGTGCGCCAGTCCATGATGGTGGAAACGATTCACGGTATGCGTACTGTCAAAGCGCTGGCCATTGAGCCCACACAGCGCCGCCTTTGGGATCAACGCTCTGCACTGTCTATCAACATGCATTTCAGGGTTGGAAAAATTTCAATCATTGGCAATTCGATAACTGATTTTTTGGGGAAGTTATTACCCGTGGTGATTATTGTTTTGGGGTCTCAAGAGGTTTTTGCGCAGACCTTGTCCGTGGGGGCTTTGATCGGGTTTCAGATGATTTCTGGACGTGTGGTTCAGCCCTTGATTGCAATTGTGGGCTTGGTCAACGAGTATCAAGAAACTGCGTTGGCTGTACGCACTTTGGGCGAGGTGATGAATCACCCATCTGAAGGTGGCGCCAATGCAGGGGGCTTGCGGCCAGAGTTGGTTGGCGAAATTTCTTTTGATAATGTCACTTTTCGGTACCCCGGTTCCAGCATTTCTGCGTTGGATCGGGCCAGTTTGTCGATTGTTTCGGGTACTGTGGTTGGGATTGTGGGACGCAGTGGCTCCGGCAAAACCACCCTCACAAAGCTGATTCAAGGGTTGTACAGTGTGCAAGAAGGCATTGTCCGGTTTGATAGAACAGATGCGCGTGAAATCGAATTGGCACACTTGCGGCGGCAAATAGGCGTGGTTTTGCAAGAGAACTTTTTGTTCCGGGGCACCATTCGAGAGAATATTTCAGTGGCCAAACCGGAGGCTACGTTTGAGGAAATTGTGGCATCTGCCCAAGTGGCTGGTGCTGCAGAGTTTATTGAGCGCATGCCTCAGGGCTACAACACGTTGCTTGAAGAAAATGCATCAAATCTGTCTGGCGGGCAAAAGCAGCGGTTGTCAATCGCACGCACCTTGCTGACCAAACCGCGCATATTGATATTGGACGAAGCTGCCAGTGCGTTAGACCCTGAAAGCGAAGCCATATTCATTAACAATTTGTCAAAAATTGCGGTGGGACGCACGGTCATCATGATTTCTCACCGTTTGTCCACGTTGGTCAATGCCAATGCCATTTTGGTTATGGATCAAGGCAAACTTGTGGACCAAGGCAAGCATGCTGAACTATTAACACGATGCGAAACCTATCAACAGCTATGGAACCAGCAAACAAGTCATCTTTGATGCGTTGGCTCCCATTTGCTGGTGGCAAAGGCAAACCGGCTAGGACTGCCATCGACTATCTTCCCGATGCGGATGAGATTGAACGCAGTCCGGTGCCCCGCATGGCACAGGTAACCATGCACATTTTGATCTTGGCCTTTGTGTCATTTGGCATCTGGGCCAGTGTCTCCCAACTGGACCAAGTGGTCGTCGCTCAGGGACGGTTGGTTAATCCTATGCCCAACGTGGTCGTACAGCCCCTAGAGTTGTCGATTGTTAAAAGCATTGATGTGCGGGTGGGGCAGATTGTCAAAAAGGGCCAAATTTTGGCGACGCTAGACGCGACCTTTGCACACGCCGATGAATCGCAACTCAAATCCAGATTGGCAAGTTTGGAGACGCAAATACTAGGGTTTGAGCACGAACTGACCGGCGAGGCATCGGTAGGAAAACAAACAAATACTGCGGATGACCAATTGCAATCCGATTTAATGGCTGAGAGAAAGGGCAACTACAAAGCGCAACAGATGAAAATTTCTGAAAACGCTGCGAAGTT
>CAIOAQ010000587.1 GCA_903856025.1 uncultured beta proteobacterium | reverse complement strand
TCGCTTGGCGGTATGTGAGCCAGTAAGGTGAACTATGATTTTGGCATCCAAGGAGCAGAGTGTTCACGCCGCGATACTCTTTCTTGCTGACAAGGTTCTTAGGCATTCCGCTTCCGGCAGACCACGGCTTTCGCCATGGGACTGTTCCGGATTCAAGTAGTGAAATTATTTTGTCGGTGACAATTTGATATACGTCCATAATGTTTTTCTCCTTTGGATTGAAATGACAACAGGCGCAGTCCATTGCTGGAAAGCGCCTGTCGTATGTTTGGTGATGCTGGTTGTGGGTTCAGTTGATAGTAGTGATGTCGGTAGGTGTGCTATTGACCACCACGGGCTTCTTGATGCTGGCTTTCCTAGCGGCAAGGTCAGCTTGGTGCTTTGCTCTGAGCATTGCGGTTTTCTCCGCGAGTTTGCCGGTGGCCGACTCGGTGGAGTCTGATGCTTTGGTGAGATGGTGTGCGACTTCCATTGAGCTGATGGCAATCAGGTCAGTCGCTACGGATGCTACGTTTTTGATGTTTCTCCAGATACTCATGTTCGTCTCCTTTTCAGTGAGGATTGTCCGACTGCGTCTACCTGGCACCTCGTTACCAGATAGGTAGTTTCAACCTTCAACACGCTGAAACGACAAATGGGCAGCTTCCTCGCGGAATGTGCCCATTGTGCCGGAGTGTTTCAGTATGTAGGTTTTGTTGCTGGTGTTTAAGCTGGTGATTACATCGGGTGAGGTTGAGCGCTACGCTTAGCCTTCCAGCTCAGCCAGTTCTGCTGCGAGTGAAGCCTGTGCAGCTTTCAGTTCCAGTACACGTGCTTCACGTGCTGCTGTCCTTGCGTCACAGACGTCTTTGCCTGCTGTGCCATAGTCAAGAGCCATCAGCATGCCGACGTTAGCCTCTACGATGCCGATTTTTGCTGCAGCCGTTCCAAGTACTGCGGCTTTGCCTACTACTTTGGCTGACAGTACAACGGTGTCCTTCAGCAAGCTGAAGATTGAGGGTGCTGCAATGTGTGTTACTGGTAATGCTGCTGTTGCTACTGCGTTGTTTGTCGATGACATAAGTCACCTCCTGTTGGCTTGCATAGGTGTCGGTCTTCTGGGAGCCTTCCGACTTGCAGCCATTTTGTGCTTGGTAAATAAAAAAAGGTCCTGACGAATGAACGCCAAGACCTTGGTTTTGAATTGATTGAATTTTGGTAAAGGCGACCCCGGGGTTGCAATATACGCAATTGGGTCCCATACCTCATACTCGCTACCTGTCTATATCTTCCGCTTAAGCTTTTTGAGTATTTCTTAGAGCCACCCCCGGTTCATTACTTTTCGGTTTTCATCAAACGGTTTGGATATATAGGAGCAAATAGTGAAATTGAAATTACACTGCCAGATTTTATTCAGGAACATAGTTGCCTTGGATCTTCAGGCATGGTATAAAAGATCATGGCTGAAACAAAGATCATAGACCGATCCTTCATGGTTTCTCGTAAGCGTGGCAATGGCACTCTGCGATACGAAGTGTGGCAGGAGCATGGCGTTGTTACACGCTACAATCTGGCGTACATCAATCACCTAATATTTGCTGGCGATAATGGGCGGGTGATTGGATATGACAACAGGCATGGTCATCATAAGCATTTTAAAGGGACGATGGAGCAGGT
>CAIOAQ010000586.1 GCA_903856025.1 uncultured beta proteobacterium | reverse complement strand
GTGCACATGATCGAAACCATCAACAAGATGAACCGCATCAGCCGCCAGCATTTGCAGGAATTTGGCTACGAGCCCGATGCATCGGTGCTGGCCGAGCGCATGGAAATCCCTGAAGACAAGATCCGCAAGATCATGAAAATCGCCAAGGAACCCATTTCGATGGAAACCCCGATCGGTGATGATGATGACAGCCATCTTGGCGATTTTATCGAAGACGGTGCCAACACCGCGCCCATGGAAGCCGCGATGCAGGCGGGGTTGCGTGATGTGGTCAAGGATATTCTGGACAGCCTGACACCACGTGAAGCGAAGGTGCTGCGCATGCGTTTTGGTATCGAAATGACCAACGATCACACCCTGGAAGAAGTGGGCAAGCAATTTGACGTGACACGTGAGCGCATCCGGCAGATCGAAGCCAAGGCGCTACGCAAGCTCAAGCACCCCAGCCGTTCGGACAAACTGCGCAGCTTTACCGACAACCTGTAAAACCCAGAACAGCTGCAAGCATAAAGCGCCTCTATCCCTTAGCGATTAAGGGAGAGGCGCTATTTTTTTGATATTTAAAAATACAAATTCAAAAATGGACGTCCAATTGAAGGCGCTTTTTTGACACTTGAGTTCGCCACGGCCGCCGAGATTACCAAGGGGCAAAACCACTAGATTTAGTGATTATTAATCATACAGACACTACCTATAGTGTTCTTGTTTGATACTCGTTGTGTCTTTCTGCATCAAATCATTGAGAATACTGCCTACGCCAACTTAAGATCGCAGTTCGTTTTTTCAGAAAGCAGACATGTCACAGCAAACCATTCTCCCCATTTCGACCGCACTTGCTCCGCAACCCATCAGCGAAGAAGTTTTGATCGAAAAATACAGCAAAGGCACCGAAAGAACCATTGCTGATGTGAACCAACGCGTGGCCAGTGCCCTGGCTAAAATTGAGGCGCCAGAACAACAAGCCCAGTGGGAAGCCAAGTTTTTGGCCGCACTGGAAGCTGGCTTTCTGCCTGCCGGACGCATCCAGTCTGCCGCCGGTACTGACCTGGCAGCCACCCTCATCAACTGTTTTGTCCAACCTGTGGGCGACTCGATTGCCCATTTGGAAGACGGTCACCCCGGCATTTACACCGCCTTGACTGAGGCAGCCGAAACCATGCGCCGTGGTGGCGGCGTGGGTTATGATTTTTCACGCATTC
The DNA here is from genome assembly GCA_903856025.1 of uncultured beta proteobacterium. Taxonomy (GTDB): domain Bacteria; phylum Pseudomonadota; class Gammaproteobacteria; order Burkholderiales; family Burkholderiaceae_C; genus Rhodoferax. Next base: position 18,001 of record CAIOAQ010000586.1, on the reverse strand, counting down.
GCCCACGTGGTGCATGGGTCGGCAGCACCCAAAGCAGTGCATCAGGACCCGTCAGCTACATGCGTGTGTTTGACCGTTCATGCGAAACAGTGGAATCTGCCGGTGCCCGTCGAGGTGCTCAAATGGGCGTGCTGCGCTGCGATCATCCAGATATTGAAGAATTCATCCACGCCAAGGACAAAGGCGATCTGAAAAATTTCAACATATCAGTCGGTGTCTCTGACGAATTCATGAACGCCGTCCAGGCAGATGCCGATTTCTGCTTGATCCATAAAGCAGAACCCGGTGTTTCTCAAAAAGAGTCTGGTTCTTACCATGATCAAGATCGTGGCGTTTGGGTCTACCGCAAGCTCAAGGCTCGTACGCTCTGGGACCAAATCATGCGTTCCACCTATGATCATGCTGAGCCCGGCGTGCTGTTTTTGGACCAAATGAACCGCGACAACAATCTCTCCTATTGCGAGACCATTGCCAGCACCAACCCCTGTGCAGAACAACCCTTGCCGCCTTACGGCTGCTGCTGCCTGGGTTCCATCGATCTGACACGCTTTATCAGCGAACCGTTTACAGAAACAGCCAGCTTCAATCGCAAGGCCTTCGCAGATGTCGCTCGCGTGGCTGTGCGCATGCTTGACAACGTGCTGGATGCCACGGTGTGGCCGCTGCCCCAACAACGCGCCGAAGCCGAGTCCAAACGCCGCGTAGGCTTGGGCTTTACCGGTTTGGGCGATGCACTGATCATGTTGGGTTTACGTTATGACACGCAACCTGCCCGTGACATGGCGCGTCAAATTTCCGAGTTGTTGCGCGACACATCGTATGACGCCTCCAGTGAATTGGCCACGGAACGCGGAGCCTTCCCCTTGTTCAACGCTGATCTGTATTTCAGTGGTCAAAATGTCGCCTCTCGCCTGCCGGGCAAGCTGAAAACGAAAATTCGCCAGCAAGGTCTGCGCAACTCGCACCTGTTGTCCATTGCACCGACTGGCACCATCAGCCTGGCCTTTGCCGACAACGCCAGCAATGGCATTGAACCCGCCTTCAGCTGGACCTATAGCCGCAAAAAACGCATGGTTGACGGCAGCTTCAAAGAATACGCTGTCGAAGACCACGCCTGGCGACTGTACCGGCACTTGAAGGGCTCTGACGCGCCGTTGACGGAAGCCTTTGTGACCGCCCTTGAGATGAGCGCACAGGCCCACGCCGAAATGGTCGCGGTTGTGGCACCCTTTGTAGACACGGCTATTTCCAAAACAGTGAATGTGCCGGCCGACTATCCGTATGAAGACTTCCAGGGTCTGTACACCCAGGCTTGGCAATCCGGACTGAAGGGGCTGGCCACTTATCGGCCCAATTCCGTTCTGGGATCGGTGTTGAGCGTGACGCCCACCACCACACCCGCAAAGCCGCTTGAAATTGATGGCACCAATCACCGTCTGAGGATCGATCGCTTGCCTGCTGCGGTGCTGTCCAGCCTGCGCTGGCCGGGCCGCCCCGAATTGCCCGGTGGAAATACAGCGTGGACCTTCATGGTGCACCATCCATTTGGCGACTTTGCGCTATTCATTGGAGAGCTACCCGCACAGGATGGACACGGGTTGCAGCCTTTTGAAGTCTGGGTCAACGGGGCAGAACAACCCCGTGGCCTTGGCGCTTTGGCAAAAACCTTGTCGATGGACTTACGTGCCAACGATCCGGCTTGGCTGGCGCTCAAACTGGATGCGTTGACAACGGTCACTGAAGAACACCCGTTTGAGATGCCCTTCCCACCACATGGCGAGAAGCGTCCGTTCCCAGGTGTGGTCGCCGCAACGGCTGCGGTGATCCGTTGGCGCTGTGACCAGCTGGCTGCACTTTCTGGGAAAAAGGCATCTGATAAAACCGTCGTGGTCACCCCCGTGATCGATGCCATGTTCAGCCGCAACGAACCGCTGACGGGCCCTTCTGGCACGCTGGCGTGGGCGGTCGACGTGGCCAACCCAGCCACCGGCGAAGATTTCACCGTCACCCTGAAAGAAATCAACCTTCCAGGTCCAGACGGCAGTATGGTCACGCGTCCGTGCGCGGTGGGCTTCAGTGGCAACTACCCGAAAGCCATGGATGGCTTGGCCAGGCTGCTGTCATTGGACATGCGTGTGATTGATCCGGCTTGGATTGGCATGAAATTGCGCAAGCTGCTCAACTATGCCGAGCCACTGGGCCACTTCATGGCATTTGTGCCCGGACTGTCCAACGGTGAAAAGCGCCAACAAACCTGGCCTTCTACGGTGGCCTACATTGCGCGCCTGATCATCCACCGCTACGCCATGTTGGGCATTCTGAACGAAGACGGTTTCCCGCTGCGCGACATGGGTGTGCTTGACACCCCTGATGTCAAAGAGATGAGCAAGACCATGGCTGGTAAAACTTGCCCCGAGTGCGGCAATCCCACGGTGATCCACAAAGACGGTTGCGATTTCTGTACCGCATGCGGCTACGTGGGTCAGTGCGGCTGATTCGCCGACCTTGACCATGCCCAGGCTGAACACTCAGTCTGGGCACAATCCGAAGTGGCTCAGTCGCGCACCACCAACACCGGCAATTTGGTGTGTGACAAAACGGCTTGAGCCACACTACCCAGCACCAGCTTTTCAAGGCCACTGCGGCCGTGGGAGCCCATCACAATCAGGTCACTCTTGAGGGCAGTCCCGGCCTCCACAATGCCACGCCATGCAGTGTGTGACTCAATCACCGACGTGTCCACCGTCACACCCTCATTGGCGAATGATTCTTTGGCGGCGCGCACTGCGGCGTTGGCTTCGGCGTTGGCTGCACTCAAATATTCTGCCTGGCCGTATGCAAAATCGGTTCCCACCCCGGTAAAAGGATAGGGATCAATCACGTAAATGACAGTTACCGTGGATCCAAAGGCTTTAGCCAACTCAGTCGCTTTACCAACCGCTACCTCCGATGTGGTTGACCCATCTACCGGTACCAGAATGTGCTTGAACATGATGCGCTCCTAAAAAACAAGATACCCAGCATTGTGACCCCAATTAAATCTCTTCGGGCACCATTTTGATGGACCCACAAGGGCATTCAGACACACAAATGCCGCAGCCTTTGCAGTAGTCATAATTGAATTCAAACCCCTTGCCTGGGCCGAGTTTGATCACCGCGTTGTCAGGGCAAACGCCGTAACAGTTGTCGCACTCAAAGCAGTTGCCACAAGACAAGCAGCGCCGCGCCTCAAACAAGGCGTTGTTCTCGTCCAGGCCACCTTGCACTTCCTCAAAGGTCGATTGCCGACGAATGATGTCCAGCACCGGGCGCACCGTTTTTGGTGCGTCGCTGTAATACCAGGTGTTGAGTTTGTCATAGCCAGCCACCTCGTTTTTGGGCGGTGGTACGTACGCTTTACCTTGCAGCCATGCATGAATATTGCGCGCGGCCTTTTTGCCGTGACCAATGCCCACGGTCACATTGCGCTCGGCGGGCACCATGTCACCCCCTGCAAAAATGCCATCGTGGCCGGTCATCATCTGTGCGTTGACCTGTACCACACCGTCTTCAACCACCAGACCCGGCACGCCGTCAATCAACGACAAGTCCACATCCTGCCCCAGCGCCAACACGACTGAATCAGCTTCCAGGGTTTCAAACTCGCCGGTGGGTTGCGGAAAACCCTTGTCATCGAGCGCCATTTTTTCAACCATGATGGACGACTCACCGGCCTGCGTTATGGTCGACAACCACTTGATCAATACCCCTTCTTGCAGTGCTTCCTCAACTTCAAAATCATGCGCAGGCATTTTTTCTCGGGTACGTCGATACACGATGATGGACTCTGTCGCGCCCAGGCGTTTGGCCGTACGCGCCACGTCAATGGCCGTGTTGCCGCCACCGTAAACAACCACTTTACGTCCCAACAAAGGCTTGTCTTCACCTTCCATGGATCGCAGCACCGACACCGCATCAAGCACGTGTGCCGAATCGCCCGCAGGAATGTAAGCGCGCTTGGCAATGTGTGCACCCACCGCCAGAAACACGGCATCAAAACCACCCTGTTTCTTGGCATCGAGCACATTGCTGACTTTGGTGTTGTACACAATCTTGACGCCCAGATCCACAATGCGCTGTACTTCGGCATCAATGACATTGCGCGGCAGGCGGTACTGTGGAATCCCGAAGCGCATCATGCCGCCAGGCAAGGGACCCGCCTCGTACACCGTCACCTCGTGTCCCAACACCGCCAAGTGGTAGGCCGCAGACAACCCCGAAGGACCGGCCCCCACCACCAGAACTTTTTTCCCACTCGAGGCCGCTGGCGGCGCGAATTTCCATCCACGCGTGATCGCCTCATCACCCAAAAAGTGTTCGACCGAGTTGATGCCTACCGCCGCATCGAGTTCACCCCGATTGCAGGCGCTTTCACAGGTGTGATAACAGGCGCGCCCCATGATGGCTGGGAAGGGATTCTCTTCAACCAGCTTGCGCCAGGCCGCTTCGTAATCGCCGGACTCGGCATGAAACAGCCAGGCCTGAATGTTTTCACCCGCAGGGCATTGGTGGTTGCAAGGTGGCTTGCGACTCAAATAAACCGGGCGCGACGTGCGCCAGGAACCGGTGTGGTTGGCCAGTGAAGTTCCAACGTCCAATGTGATGGCAAAAGGTTTTTCCATGTTCATTCTCCCAGCAGGCCAAAGCGGCGGATATTGCGATCAGCCCGCGCTTGCAAGCGCGCAATGGTGGCGACATCAGGCTGCTTGCCAAACAAATGTGCAAAACGTTTTTGTGGCTTGAGGTAGTCTTCAATCGGAATTTGATGCCGGATTTTTCTGACCCCAGTGACCTCACCACGTTCCGCTTCAAACACCGGGAACACGCCACTTTCCACGGCCAGCCGGGACAGTTTGATGGTGTCCTGCGACGGTGCGCCCCAACCCAACGGACACGGTACAAAAATGTGAATGTAACGTGCGCCACGAATCGACATGGCTTTGGTGACCTTGTATTCCAAGTCCCGCAAATCGGCCACGGTCGCGGTGGCCACGTAGGGAATTTCATGCGCCATGGCGATTTGGGGCACGTTTTTTCCCTGTCCAAACTCATTGCCAGGATGCGGCCCGACCGCCATGGTGGTGGCCGTGCGCGCCGCTGGTGGTGTCGCGCTGGAACGCTGCACACCGGTGTTCATGTAGGCTTCGTTGTCGTAGCAGATGTACAGCACGTCATCGTTGCGATCGAACATGCCCGAGAGGCATCCAAACCCGATGTCCGTGGTGCCGCCGTCACCGCCCTGCGCAACGACGCGCACATCGTTGCGACCCTTGGCTCTCATGGCGGCAGCAATACCGGTGGCGACCGCCGCGGCATTGCCAAACAAGGAGTGAATCCACGGCATCTGCCAGGAGGTTTCCGGGTACGGTGTAGAAAACACCTCCAGACAACCGGTGGCGTTGGCGGCGATCAGTTGGCCATTGGTCGCGGCCATGGCAGCGTCAATGGCGTAACGTGCCCCCAAGGCCTCGCCGCAGCCTTGACACGCGCGGTGCCCCGAGTTGAGTGAATTTCTGCGTTGTGCACCGGCCTGCACGCTGCGCTGTTCGGGCGCCAGCAGTCGATTGCCGACGGTGAACGTGCCGGTTTGATAAAACTTGACGGTTGATTCTTCCATTTTCTTCTCCTCAGACTGCACCCGATGCCACGGTGCCCAGGTCACGCAAGACACCTTCGGCCACCGGCCCCGAGCGACGCTTGCTCTTTTCACGCGCCAGCACCCGGTTCACAACCTCCCAATCCAGATCCAAAAATGTGAGCAAGTCGAGCTTGTCAGTCATGGCTTCGCGCAACAATTTATCCACGGATGCTTTGGTGATGGCGCGCCCGCCCAACCCGGCCACCACGGTGTAGACGGATTGGGGACGGTTGCGAACGGCGCTGCGCACATCGCGCGACACAATGCCACCAATGCCTACGGCAAAACACTTCTCGATGACCACCAGGCGCTCGGCCCGGACTGTCGCATCACGAATGGCATTGATCGGGAAGGGTCGGTACGAGGTGATGCCAAGCACGCCCACCTTGATCCCGGCAGCACGCAAATCGTCCACCGTGTCCTTGATGGTGCCCAAGACCGAGCCCAGCGCGATCACAATGGTGTCTGCGTCTTCAGTCATGTAGGTCTTGATCAAGCCACCCGAGTCGCGACCAAATTGCTGTTTGAATTCCTCAGCAATTTGCGGGATCAAATCCAGCGCCTGCATTTGTTTGGCATGTGCCAGATAGCGTACTTCGGTGAACGCCTCAGGGCCGACCATCGCGCCAATCGTCACGGGGTCATTGGGGTCCAACACCTGACGCGGCTCGTACGGCGGCAAAAATTTGTCCACCTCTTCCTGGCTGGGCATGTCCACCCGCTCGTAGGCGTGGGTCAGGATGAAACCATCCATACACACCATCACCGGCAGCGACAGTTCTTCGGCAATCTTGAAGGCCTGAATATGCAGGTCCAGCGCCTCCTGGTTGGTCTCGGCAAACAGTTGCAGCCAACCCGCATCGCGCATGCTCATGCTGTCGGTGTGGTCGTTCCAGATGTTGATGGGTGCACCAATCGCACGATTGGCCACCGTCATCACAATTGGCAGCCCCAAGCCCGAGGCGTTGTACACCGCTTCGGCCATGAACAACAAGCCCTGGCTGGCCGTGGCGGTGTAAGAGCGCGCACCGGCGGCAGATGCGCCAATGGCCACACTGAGCGCGGCAAACTCGGACTCGACGTTGATGAATTCGCAAGGTGTCAAATCACCCGACTTCACCATTTCACCCAAACCCTCCACGATGTGCGTCTGGGGTGAAATGGGATACGCACAAATCACTTCCGGGCGGCTGAGCGCGACCGCCTTGGCTACGGCGTGGGAGCCTTCGCATTGTTCAAGCATGGTAGGTCTCCTTGGCCTTGAGTTCTTGTTGCATCACGATGTCATAGGCTTCCTTGGCGGCTGCCTGGTTGCCCTTGGCCACCGCGCCAGAAAATTTCTCGGCAATGGCTTTTTGCACCGCATCCAGGGAAATCAATCCGCCCAAGGCTGCGAATGCACCCAGCAGCGGCACATTGGGCACGGGTCGACCGACGTGTTTGATAGCCAGTTCGGTGGCAGGCACCATCAGCAAGCGCTCTGGTTTAAAGTCTTTAACAAAGTCACCCAAGCCCATCTCATCAAAACTTTTTGTGGTGTTGATCAGGATGTAGCCGTCTTTTTTCAGACCGCCAAACACATCGACCTGATGCAACAGCGTAGGGTCCTGAATGATGATGGCATCGGGCTGCATGATGGGTTCACGCAAACGGATCTCTTTGTCATCCATGCGGCAAAAAGCCACCACCGGCGCCCCCGTGCGCTCGGAGCCAAAACTTGGAAACGCCTGCGCGTGTCGGCCCCCCAAAAAGGCAGCGATGGACATCATCTCTGCACCTGTGACAACCCCTTGGCCGCCACGACCATGAATGCGTACCTGGAACATGTTTTCTCCTCATGCGTTGTGAGGCCCAGAAGGTCTCTCTGTGGCCCTTGCATCAACGGGGCGAGTGTTGATCTGTCCGTCAATCGGCGTTTTGATAAAAATCAAAATGTTCTGCGATAAGGAACCACATTTCATAATATGAATTATTGGTGAAAATCAAATTTCCAAAACCGGGTTCCGGTATCCTCAAGCCTTGTTTTTTAAAAGGAAATGCGGCATGCCCGTTTTGCCACGTTACTTGGGTCTGGTCGGCCCCACTGCCTCTGGCAAGACGGCAGCAGCACTGGCCATCGCACAGCGCTGGCCGGTAGAAGTCATCAGCATCGACTCGGCGCTGGTGTACCGGGGTATGGACATTGGCACCGCCAAACCCAGCGCAGCAGAATTGGCTGCGGTGCCCCACCACCTGATCAATATCCGCGACCCGCTGCACGCCTACAGCGCGGCAGAATTCGCAGCCGATGCCCGCCGTCTGATGACCGAGATCACCGCACGCGGCAAACTGCCGCTGCTGGTGGGGGGCACCATGCTCTACCTCAAGGCGCTGCGCGACGGACTGGACGACCTGCCTCGCGCCGATCTGGCGATTCGTGCCGAGTTGCTGGTCCAGGCCGAACGCGACGGCTGGCCCGCCCTGCATGAGGAACTGGCGCTGGTGGACCCGGTGACCGCCGCGCGTTTGAACCCGGCGGACTCCCAGCGCATCTCCCGTGCGCTGGAGGTTTACCGGGCCACCGGACAGCCCTTGTCGTCTTATCACACTACACAATCCATAGCTGCTGCTGATGGTTCTACGGGGGCTACAGCCCAGAATGGCATAGACAATCCAGACGCATTGCTGATCTCACTGGAACCCATGGACCGCGCCTGGCTGCACCAGCGCATTGCGCAACGCTTTGACGACATGCTCTCAAGCGGGTTGCTGGACGAAGTCATCACCCTGCGTGCGCGTGGCGATCTGCACCCCGATTTGCCCTCCATGCGCTGCGTGGGCTACCGCCAGGTCTGGGAGGCCTTGGAGGGTTTGTGGCCCATGAGCGAGTTGCGCGACAAGGGCATTGCCGCCACCCGCCAGCTGGCCAAGCGCCAGATCACCTGGCTGCGCAGCACACCGGACCGCCGCGTGGTGGCTTGTGATGCACCGGACGCGCTGGGCCAAGTGCTGCAATTGGCACAAGACTTTTTGGGTGCGCCACGATGAGTCTGGTCATTCAAAATTTGAGCAAACTCTACGGCGAGGTGCCAGTGTTCAGCCACGTGTCCTTGCAGGTGGCAGCGGGTGAATTTGTGGCCATCATCGGTGAATCCGGCGTGGGCAAATCCACCCTGCTCAACTGCATGGCGGGGCTGGACACCTGGAACGACGGCTCAGTCACGCTGGACGGACAAGACCTGGGCACGCTGAATGACGACCAACTGGCCCACCTGCGCCGCGCCAAAACCGGCTTTGTGTTCCAGGCCTTTCACGTGCTGCCGCACTTGAGCGTGGCGCAAAACGTCGCCTTGCCCTTGATGCTGTTGGGTTGCCAAGACGATGCCCGCGTACAAGCCATGCTGGAAGCGGTTGGTTTGCAGAACCTGGGCGAACGCCTGCCGCAGCAGCTCAGCGGTGGTCAGCTGCAGCGCGTGGCCATTGCCCGCGCACTGGTCCACCGCCCGATGCTGCTGCTGGCCGATGAACCCACCGGCAACCTTGACCCCAGCACCGCTGACCTGGTGATGGACGCACTGGTGGGGCAGATGCGCCTGAGCGGCGCCGCCATGGTGCTGGTCACCCACTCGGTCGCAGCTGCAGGGCGTGCCGACAGAGTGTTGCGCTTGACCGCCAGCGGGCTGGTGGCACATCAACCCACGGCTTGATGCACAGACATGCAAGTTCTGATTAATTTTGTCGCCCCTTACGGTGAGCAAGCACCCTTGCGCTGCGCCTTTGACGCGCCGCAGCAGGTGTTGGTCGCCCACACGCACGAACAGGTTCAACCGCTGTTGGATCAGGTCAACGCGCTGAGTCGCCAAGGCTTCTGGTGCGTGGGCTATGTGCGTTATGAAGCGGCTTGCGCGTTTGATGCCGCGCTGGCGGTTCACCCCGCCGATGGGCCGCTGGCCTGGTTCGGCATCTATGCACAGGCCTTGCCTTGGCCCGACGACAAACCAGCCAACCCGCCAAACGCCTCTGCTTCCTGTCAAGGGCCCACCCGCGTGACTTGGCACAACACCCTCAACCGTTCCGTTTTTGACAGCTACCTAGCCATCATTCACGAGGGCATCAGCGCAGGCGATTACTATCAGATCAACTACACCGCGCCCACTACAGGCGAGTTTGAAGGCGACCCAAAAACGCTGTTCACCCGTCTGCACCACGCCCAGCCCAAAGGCTACGCGGCTTACCTCGACACCGGGTTCGAGCAGGTCTTGTCCGTCTCGCCTGAACTGTTTTTTGACTGGCAACCCGCAAGCGTTGGACAAACCGGCCAGCTCCTGACGCGCCCCATGAAAGGCACCGCGCCACGCGGCAACAGCCCGGCAGAAGACGACGCGCTGGTTCAGGCACTGGTCGCCTCGCCCAAGGAGCGTGCAGAAAACGTGATGATCGTGGACCTGCTGCGCAACGACGTGTCACGCATCGCCGAACCTTTTTCGGTGCAAGTGCCTACGCTGTTCAAGGTGCAAACCCTGCCAACGGTGTTTCAGATGGTGTCGGACGTGACCGCACGCACCCGTGCAGACACCACGTTGACCGATGTGTTTGGCGCGCTTTTCCCTTGCGGCTCGGTCACCGGCGCGCCCAAGGTGCAGGCGATGCGCGCCATTGCAGCACTGGAAGCTGCGCCGCGCGGCATTTACTGCGGTGCCATCGGCGTGGTGCGCCCCGGGGGACACGCCACCTTCAACGTGGCCATTCGCACCGTCACCCTGCGCGGAAAACACGCCAGTTGCGGCATTGGCAGCGGCATCACGTTTGATGCCACCGCCAACGCAGAATGGCAGGAGTGGCAGCACAAACGCGGCTTTCTGGACCGGGCCAGCACCACCTTTGAACTGATGGAAACCCTGCGGCTGGAACGCGGCGGTTTTATCAATTTGGTAGCACACCTCGCCCGATTGGAGAGGGCTGCAAGGCATTTTTGCTACCCGTTTTACGAAGCGCACATTCGTTCCACCTTGCAGGCGCTGAACACGGGTTCCACACCCGACGCAGCTGATACCAATACCGTTTGGCGGGTGCGCCTGCTGCTGGATGCTACGGGACAGGCACGGGCTGAAAAGTTTATATTAAACAGCACGCCAGCCCCCGTCACACTTGCGCAAGCCGCTACACATTTTGAAGCATCCACAAGCGAATTCACCCGCTTCAAAACCACCCACCGCGACCACTACGAGGCCTTTGCGCCCACCGACCCAGCGGTGTTCGATACCCTGCTTTACAACGCGCAAGGCGAGTTGACCGAATGCACACGCGGCAACATCGCCCTGCTGCTGGATGGCCAATGGGTCACGCCACCGTTGCGCTGCGGGCTGCTGGACGGCGTGGGGCGTGAAACGTATTTGAAACAAGGCCGCCTGCAGGAGGCCGTGGTCCGCGTCACCGACCTGCCGCGTGTGCAAGCGTTTGCGTTCATCAACAGCCTGCGCGGCTGGATTGATGCGCAACTGGTCAGTGCCAGCACCGTACCAGCAGGATCAACACCGTCAACCCCAACCCAACCCTATTGAACAAGGAACGCCCATGTTTGTTGTGATCTTTCGCGCCAAGGTTCGCAAAACAGACGACGAGTACAGCCAAATGGCCGCGCGCATGCGTGAGCTGGCGCTGAGTCAATTTGGCTGTCTGGAATTCACCGCCGTGACCGAAGGCAAATACGAAATCGCCCTGTCCTACTGGCCCACCGAGGCCCACATCCGCGCCTGGAAAGCCCACGCCGACCACCTGATGGCCCAGCAGCTCGGACGCGAGCGTTGGTACGAGTCGTACACCGTGCAGGTGGCTGAAGTCACACGGGACTACCGGTTTCCGTCTGAATGAAATTTAATCGGCATCCGGATTGACTGGCTGCGTCTATCCCCCATATGGGGGATATTCAAACTCTGAATAAGTTGTCAAAATTGGGATGAAACAAGTCTCATCAACAGAGAGCGGACCTGCAACTCTGGTTATGACCAACTTGAGTCTGATCCGAAAACAGAAAATCAATATGAGCAATTGGGAACGTAAGGAAGCTGACAATTTGGCAGATGCCATCGGAAAACACATCCGAAGTAACCCGGACTTGGCTGAAGCAAATGAATTGCTTGCAGAGATTCGATTGGCCGTTGCGACAGCCTCACAGAGGGTGGATACCAATGCGGAGGAGTTGAACCGTTATCGGTCAACTGTGTGCAAGATTTGTAGAGATGCAAGCCTGTATGAGTGCGATGTTGAAGAAAGGTGGTCTGTAAACTGTACCTTCGTTTTTGCAAACACGACCCAATTTGGTGATTTGTAAACGTTGTTGCTGCAGCCGAAGTAATACCCGACTTGTTTCCTAAACTTCTAAAAAAACTTCCGGCAACCTACTCCAAAGCTGCAATTCACTTGACTTCAAAAAGATAAATTTTGGCGTGCTCCATAAAGCCCGGCAGCTGCCACAGGGGCACTGCCGGAGTGCAATCAACATTTCGCATTTTTCTAAAAATATTGGTTTGATCGCTTTTTGACACTTTCCTAAGCAAGGTTTGATACCGAAAATAAAACTAGCCAGATTAACTATCCTATTTTTCCGTGATCCAGAATCTTGACCAACGACTGTTCCCTGCGTCGGAAAACTCTGACAGCCTGCGGCAATGGCGCGAGCAATTGCTCAACAGGCTGTTAGCCGGAGCACTTGTTTCTGGCTTGCTGGCCGCGGTGCCCAGCGTGGTCCTGTCAATTAACAATGGACTTTGGCCAGTGGTTGTCGCTGACCTGATTGCGGTAATCTGGATTTCCAATCTCTGGCATCGCAAGCACGTTGCCTATCATCTGCGAATCTATCAACTGCTTGCGCTGATATATCTATTGGCCATGGTGCTGCTCGTCTATGTGGGGCAATCGAGCCAGATGTACTTGATGGCGATTCCGATACTGGCTGTTTTGTTGCTCGATATTCGGACCGCAATCTTGGCCCTGTGCATCAACGCAATATCGTTCTTGGGCGTCGGATACTTCTCCCACGCCAACCACACGTTGGCCAGTTTGAACTCCAGTCCATTTCTCGCGTGGGTTGTCATTGCCGTCAACTTGACCGGCATCAACGCGTTGTTGACGTTGTCATGCTGGTTCTTGATCCGCAGCTTAGAAGAGGCTTTACAGCGCCAGCGTGAGCGCGCTCAGCACTTGCATACCATGTTACACACCGACAGCATCACTGGCTTACGCACTGCCGATGCTCAGCGCGAGCGAATTGCAGAATTGATCCATTCCGGAACAAAGTTTTCGCTTATGGTGTTGAACTTTGATGACTACCGACTCGTCAACAACAACCTCGGGCATATTGGTGGAAATTCGATCCTGGCGCAGGCAGCAAAAATAATGCATGTAGCGGTAGGCCAGCATGGTGAATTGGCGCGTGCATCGGGCGCCGAATTTACGTTGGTGCTCACACATTACCTTGATCAAGAACCACTTCGGTCGTTCGCCAAGCGCATACAAGCTTCGCTGGAACTCCCTTTGCAATTCGAACGGTCAATCGTGTACGTCGGGCTGTCGGTGGGTATTGCACGTTTTCCCATAGACGCCTCCAGCACCGACGAGTTGCTTCGTAAGGCAAATGTAGCACTGCAGGATGTGATCGCCGCAGGTGGCCAGGGTATCTATTGCTATGAGTCGTGGATGGATACCAGCCAGCAAGAACAGGTGTGGTTGGACCATCAATTGCATGGCGCGCTTGCAGCTAATCAATTTGAGTTGCATTACCAGCCGAAACTGCGGCTGGCAAGCGGGCGTGCCACGAGCGTGGAGGCTTTGCTGCGGTGGATGCATCCCCATCGCGGGAACATTTCCCCGGACCAGTTCATCCCCCGCGCCGAGGCTACCGGGCTGATTGTTCCGATTGGTCGCTGGATCGTGGAGACTGCCGCGCGCCAGGCTGCTCAGTGGGAAGCAAAGGGGCGTGCAGTAAGAGTGGCTATAAATGTGAGCGCACGCCAGCTGGTCGACCCCGAATTGATCCCGCGTCTGGGAAAGGCACAAGACTTGGCGTGTGGCTTGTTAGACATCGAACTTACCGAGAGCTGCCTGATTACCAACGAAAAAGAGTGCTTGGAGTTTATTGAACAATGCCGTGCGATGGGTTATGGCGTGCACCTCGACGATTTTGGTACTGGTTATTCGTCGCTGTCGCGACTGGGTAGCATACCGCTTACAGTCATCAAGCTAGACCGCGCGTTCATTTCACCGATCGGCAAGAGTCGGAAATCCGACGCCTTACTCAAAGCCATGGCCAGCATCGGAAAAGAATTGCGTCTGCAGGTGGTGGCAGAAGGCGTGGAAACGCAGGAACAGGCTGACTATCTGCAATCGTTAGGTGTGCGCTACGCCCAAGGTTGGCTCTACGCGCGGGCCATGTCCAGTCAGGACTGCGATGACTGGTTGGAAGTGAACTTGAGAGGGCGAACGCAGGAAGATGCCGTTATGTCCAACTTCGTTGGACTGGTATAAAACACATTCACGTTGAGCACAAGTGAATCCGCTCATGGCCCCCTATCGGCAATCTAGAGCGTACCGCTGAAAGACCGTTTTCGCGGCGATGTTGAATCGCTGAGGGTATATTCCCCGTTGTGTCGTTCCTCTGGCATTTGGTTTTTGGCATCCGATACCCTGTAGCTTGCTGCGGGGTTCTTCATTTCTGACACGAACCAATAACCGAAATTCATTTGTTTGACCTGCAAACCAAATTTCAGTGGTTGCGCGTACCCTAGCTCCTGTCAGCGTATCGATGCCGCCGGTTTGCAGCTACGCGCAAAAGGCCGCGCTCCAAAGGAATAGTCACATGCCGTGGTCAAAATCTGAAATAGGGTGAAAATTGGATGCCTTTAACGAGTAACAGATTCGTAAAAGTAGACTTGCAGCTATTGTTTGGGTGCACCAGTTGCGCCGGCCTCACTACTCAACGCCGTCTCGAAGTTATGCCTTCCTTGATCTGATTGGGAAAAACAGACCCTTCCAGCTCGCTCGCCGATGAGTTGTCCAGACCTACCTTAAATTTACAGGTAGAACTCAAAAAGAGTTCTACATTTTCAAAATTTCAATCGACCGCCCTGAATGCATCCATATTTGAAATGTCGCCAAGCTTTTTTCAGAGAAAGACTGGCTGCTGCTATTTTGATGACTGCCTGCTGCATCGTGCAGGCAGCACAAGCCGCCAGCCCCCACAGCAACCAAATTGAGGAAATGACCTGGACGGAAGTGCGCGACCGAGTCGCAGCGGGATCGACCACGATCTTGATTCCCATCGGGGGTACCGAGCAAAACGGGCCACATATGGTGCTGGGCAAACACAATGTGCGGGTGCGCATTTTGGCGAATGAGATAGCCCAGCGACTTGGCAATACTCTGGTGGCTCCGGTGATCGCATACGTACCGGAAGGCAGCATTCACCCACCTGCCGCACACATGCGTTTTACCGGAACCATTTCAATTTCCGAGGCCACGTTCGAAGCCCTGCTGGAATCTTCGGCGCGCAGCTTCAAACAACACGGTTTTCGCGATGTGGTGTTTCTGGGCGACCATGGCAGCTACCAAAAGAACGAAGAACATGTCGCGCTCAGTTTGAACCGCGAATGGTCCAAGGACCCGGCCTGCCGTGTGCACGCCCTGCTTGAATATTACAAAGTAACACAAACCGACTATGTGGCAGCCCTTCGAAGTCACGGTTTTAGCGATTTTGAAATTGGACTCCATGCTGGTTTGGCTGACACTTCGCTAGCGCTAGCCGTTGATAAATCACTTGTGCGCATGGATGCACTTGAAAGCACTGCAAAGATGTCCAAACGCGACGGTATTTTCGGCGACCCCCATCGCGCCTCGGCAGAGCTGGGCCAAATCGGTGTACAGAAGATCATCCAGACATCGGTCGCGGCCATTCAAGCCCAGATCAAGGCACCGCGCTAAATCGGCCCCAACTCACCACAACAAGATGAACATAAAGATCACCCGAGCAATCCTTTGCGTCCTGGCTTTACTGGCGGCGACTGGCTTCTTTATTAACACTGCAGTCTATGGAGCCACACCAGCCGTAACGCAGGTGCAGCAAATAAGCACCCTCCCCGGAATGCCCCCCGTCATTGATGCCAGCAATCTCTACAGTGAAACCGACTCCACGCACCTGAGTGCCTCGGTGCGTGGCGATCTGGAACGTGTCTACGTCCCCAATCTGAGATCCAACGATGTTTATGTCATTGACCCGGCCACCCTGAAAGTGGTCGATAAGTTCAAAGTAGGCATCGCACCACAGCACATCATTCCCTCATGGGACTTGAAGACACTTTGGGTTGGAAACAATGCCGAACGCCGTACCGATGGCAGCGTGACGCCCATCGATCCACGCACCGGTAAACCAGGCAAGTCGATCCCCGTTGATGACCCCTACAACATGTATTTCACGCCCGATGGTCAATCGGCAATTGTGGTGGTTGAGGCGAACAAACGGCTTGATTTCCGTGATCCGCACACCATGCAGTTGCAATACTCGATCAACACCCCACAGTGTGGCGGCATCAACCATGCGGATTTTTCTATTGATGGTCGCTATGCCTTGTTTACCTGCGAGTTTGACGGAACACTGGCCAAAATTGATCTGGTGAATCGAAAGACCTTAGGTTATTTGAAACTGGAAATGCCACGGACCCGCTTTAAGGAAGACAAGACCAAACCGTTCGACCCCAGCATCACAGAGACTTGTAGTGCCAAAAAAGGCATGCCACAAGACATCCGCATTTCACCCGATGGCAAGCGCTTCTATGTTGCCGACATGGAAGCGGACGGCGTGCACATTGTTGATGGCGATGCACTTAAAGAAATCGGTTTCATCCACACAGGCTTGGCCGCACATGGCCTGTACCCCAGTCGCGATGGCAGGAGCCTGTATGTTGCTAATCGGGGGACTCACAAGATTCACGGCCCCCGCCATGGATCAGGCGGCGTGACAGTCATCGACTTTGCCACCGGCCAAGTCACCGCTCAATGGCTTATCCCGGGCGGTGGCAGTCCTGACATGGGCAATGTCAGCCACGATGGTAAATCGCTATGGCTTTCCGGGCGATTTGATGATGTGGTTTACCGTTTTGACACAAGCAGCGGGTCGGTGGTGCAAGTCAAGGTTGGGCAAGAGCCACATGGTTTGACGGTATGGCCGCAACCCGGACGCTATAGCTTGGGACACACCGGTAATCTTCGCTGACTGAAGACGATTCCGTGCTGAGTTGAGCTGCAAAGTGCAAGAGGCGGCAATATGTGACGCTATTTCTGCAACTGCTTTTTAAGCAGCACGGGAGGGTCTGCACTTCCTTGTTGAGCGGCACAGATCAAACCAACACCGATGAATCCAGCGGAAAATCCGGATGCCCATCCAATCAAATGACATGACCCGCACCACCCTGCCAACCTTGCGCATTGCCGCAGCACAATCAACGTCCATCGCCGGAAATGTTGCCGCTAATGTACGGACACACACCCAATTCATCGCTGCCGCGCATCAGGCAGGCGTTGACGTGCTGGTGTTTCCCGAGTTGTCGCTCAGCGGCTACGAGCTTGCCCTGTTACGCGACTGCTTGGTGGAGCCTGACGACCACCGCCTGAACCCCATTCGGGATCTGGTACGCACCATCGGCATGACGGTGGTGGTGGGTGCGCCCCTTCTGCATGACAACAAGCCGAACCCGTCCATTGCCGCCCTCACATTTTTCCCGGACGGCTCCCGCTCGGTGTACTGTAAACAACATTTGCACCCTGGCGAAGAACGGTACGCCAGCCCAGGGGACACGGGCAGCCAGCGCTACGGTGTAGGCGACTCGTCCTACGCCCTCGCCATCTGCGCCGACACCTCGCATGCATCACATGCCCAAGCCGCCGCGGCAACCGGAGCCTCGCTTTACCTGGCAGGGGTTCTGGTGTCGGAGGCGGGCTACGCCACGGATTCGTCCCAGCTGGCGCACCATGCAAAGCAATTCAATCTTGGCGTGCTCATGGCCAACCACGGCGGGCCTTCTGGGGGCTATGCGTCTGCAGGCAAAAGTGCTTTTTGGGCCCCTGGCGGCGCACTGGTGGTGGCCGCGCCTGGCACCGGCGATTGTCTGGTGATCGCCACCTGCCACGCCGATCAGTGGCAGGGCGAATGGCTTGCAGTGCAAACTCATGAATAACGGTGACAGCCTCAACCCCCGTTCAGCGTGCCGGGTGGATCAGGCTGGCTGGGCGCTCGGCTTCGCGGCTGTCCCCCGGCCTTTGGCCTCCTCCTTGATGCCGCTGCGCCGAGTGCCCCAT
>CAIOAQ010000585.1 GCA_903856025.1 uncultured beta proteobacterium | reverse complement strand
TGGCGGCGGGCACCGAGTAACCCATGGCATTGAAGTCGGTGGGCACGATGGCCGATTTGGCGCTCAGTATGGGGAACAGCTCTGCCGTCAGGTAGGTGTGGTTGCCGTCGTCCACCACCGTCACGGCCTCTGGTGGGTTGGCCGCACGCAGCGCATCAAAGAAACGCGCCGGGTTCACCCTGCCCTGGCTGTCATGGTTGTACCAGGACTGGCGGTAAGCCTGTTTGTCTGCGGCAATACCGGCCTGCAGTGCGGTGTTGGGTGGGCGCGCTGGCGCGGCCTTGCGAACGGCTGCGAGCAGTTGCGGCAACACCACCGTGGCATCACTGGCCATCGCCACCTGGGCCGGGTAATTGACGTTGAGCGTGCGGGGGTTGATGTCGATGTGGATCAGCTGCTTGGGCACTTGCACACCAAAACTTCCGGTGGCAATTTCGGCAAAACGGGTGCCCACCGCCAGCATCACGTCGCAGTCTGCAAACGCATGGCGGCTGGCCGGTACCGCGTGGGGCCCAAAGCTGAAACCGGTGTGCAGCGGGTGGCTTGCCGGAAACACCGAAAAACCTTGCAAGGTGGTGGCCACTGGCATTTGCAGGTGTTCGGCCAGTGCGGTGAGCTCGCTCAGACAGTCGCGCGCGCCCCAGCCGACAAACAGCGCCGGGTGTTGGGCCGTTTTGAGCAGGGCCACCGCGTCATCGATCAGGTGTTGGTCGGCAGGTGCTGGTGCCGCAGGCGGTGCCCAGGGCAGCGGCTCGCCAATGTCGCCCACAAACATCTGCAAATTCGCGGGCAGCTCGACAAACACCGGGCCAGGTTCGCCGGTGGTTGCGGTGCGGTAGGCCTCGTACAGCGTGGGGATGATGTCCTGGTGGCGCTCGATCAGGTAAGTGGCTTTGGTGATGCCCTTCATGAACTGGTGCAAGTCCATCTGGTGCAGCTGAAATTTCCAGGGTGTGTCGGTGCGCACACCGCCGCAGATCACCAGCATGGGCACACCGTCCAGAAAGGCTTCACCAATGCCGCTGGCCGCGTGGGTCAGACCCGCAGCCGGCACCACCACCAAAGTGCCCACCGTGTCGCTCAGACGGCTCAAGCCATCGGCCATGAAAGAGCCGCCACCCTCGTGGCTGACCAGCAGCGGGGTGATGGAGTCGGACATGTTGAGCTCGTCATACAGCTCGGTGTTTTGCACCCCCGGAATACCAAAGGTGTAGCGAATGCCGAGTTGTTCCAGCGCGTAACGGGCCGCCCAGGCGCCTGATTTTTTCATGTTGTTGTCTCCTTAAATGGGTTGGTTGCCAGACGTGATCGACCGTGCCGCAGCGCGTGCCGTGAGGATGCAGCCGGGCAGGAACGTGCCTTCCAGCGAACGCTTGCCGTTGGCACCGCCGCCGCCGAAACCAGCGGCTTCGCCGACGCAGTACAGGCCGTCGATGGGTTGGTTGGCCGCGTCGAGCACGCGGCTTTGCAAGTCGGTCTTGAGTCCGCCCAGGCTCTTGCGGGTGATGAGCTGCATCTGGATGGCAATGAACGGCCCCGCACCCTTGGATTGCAAAGGTGCCGGTTTGCAGGTGCGCAGGCGGTCCGAGGGCCAGTGGCGGGCGTGTTCGATGCGCCGGATCTGGTCGTCGTTGACCACGCGACTGCCCAAGGCAAAGTTGGCATCAAAGGCATCCGCCGTGGCTTGCAGCACGCGGGCATCCACGTCCTGGGTGCCGGTCAAAGCGTTCATTTTTGTCGCCAATCCGGCCAGGGTGTCGTCCACCAAAAAGTAACGGCTCTCAGCGGCCATTTGGCGTACCAGGCGATGGTTGCCCAGCAGGGTTTCACGAAGAAAATGAAGAAACTGTTTGTCGCGAATGCGCTGGTTGTGTTCAGAGCCTGAAATGGCCAATTCCTTGATCGCAATGCGCCAGTTCATCAACTGCCAGGTGTAGGGTTTGGCCAGTGCAGCCACCCGCTGACACAGGTCGTGGGTGTCAAAACCGGTCACCAGCGGCTCTGGTCCGATGCGCCGCGCGGTGTGATCCAGCCACAGCGCGGATTTGCACGGAATGGCCGACAAACCCTGGCCTTCAAACTGCGGCTGGGGATGGGGAAACCCGGCGGCGTAATTCCACATCTCGCCCGCGTGGGTGATTTGCCCGCCGAGTTCGGCCGTCAGGTGGTGCAGCTTGCCATCGGCAAACGGGTGGGCACCGTTGAGCATGGTGGCGGGCATGGGGCGGGTGTTGTCCCAGTTGGCGCGGGCTTCTTCCAGACTGCCATTGATACCGCCCATGGCCAGCACCACCGTCGGTGCGGTGCAGCGCACCTCGCGTCCGGTTGTTTCCTGCACGGCGGTGGCCCCGGTGACGCGGCCGTTTTGCGTGTCCAGCGCGGTGATGCGGTGGCCGCTCAGCAGGGTGAGCCGGTTGCCGGTGTTGGCGCGGTGCAGGGTTTCGACCATCCGCGTCACCAGCGCCTTGGACGTGCCCCACACGATGTGGTAACGCGGCAGGCTGTTGCCGTTGCCCTGCAGACCACGCTCCACCCAGTTCACGGCGGGCATGAATTTCAGACCATGCTGGATGACCCAGTCGTACACCTGGGCGCGTGAATGTTCCACGTAGTAGGCAGCCCATTGCCGGGGCAGGGCATCCTCTGGTGCCAGTTCACCAAAGCGCAGCCAGTCGGCCAAGGCCAGTTCGGGGGAGTCCTTGAGCTTCATGCGGCGTTGCAAGGGCGTGTCCACCAGCGCCATGCCGCCAAAGGCCCAGCGCGCCAAGCCACCGAGTCGCTCAGGCGTGTCCCGGTCGACCAGGGTCACCCGTTTGCCAGCGTTCAGGCACTCGATGGCCGTGACCAAACCCGCCAAACCGCCGCCTGCAATCAGCACATCGGATCCAATGTTGACGTTGGGCATAGAACCATCCACCTTCATCACAAAAAAGCCGACGATAACGGCATATCATGCGCGCGTCTTGACCTTAGGAGCCATCCATGTTGACCGCACAGCCCACTGTATCGATGAGTTGGGTCAATACCTTGCTCTGTGCCGCCGAGCGCCACGGGGTGGATCAAGCCAAGTTGTTGGCCCGAGCGGGGGTGGCTGCGACCCAACTGAGCCTGGAACGCTTGCCGATAGATGACATCACGCACTTGTGGCGAGCTGCCGCCGAATTGACGCGCGACCCGGGCTTTGGTCTCAAGGCGGGTAGCCTGGTGGGCCCGGCCAGCTTCAATGTGGTGAGCTTCATCTTCCAGTCTTGCGCCACGCTGCGTGAGGCCATCACGCTGGTGCAGAAGTTTCAGCGGCTGATCAGCGACGGCGGGCGGTTTCAACTCATTGGGGAGCGTGGCGCGAGCTGGCTGATTTATCACCCCCAGCAAGGCGAGCTGGCGTTCAGCCCGCACCAGATCGAAGCCGTGCTGGCGGCGGTGGTGAGCTTCAGCGGCTGGGTCAGCGGCCATGCCCTCGTGCCGCGCAAGGTGCAATTCAGCCACGACCAGCTGGGGCCGCTCACCGACTACCTCAAGGTGTTTCAGAGTGCGGTGGATTTCAACCAGGCGTTCAGTGGGTTGCTGCTGGACAACCTGGTGCTGGACCAGGCTTTGCCACAAGCCGATGTGCAGCTGGCTGCCATGCACCGGGCGTATGCGGCTGAGCGATTGGCCGCGCTGTCGCAGGCGTCTGATTTTTTGGTGCTGTTGCGCCAATGGTTGGCCGCCAGTCTGGACGGCGGTGTGCCCACGCGCGAGGCTGCCGCCAGCCACTTTGGCATCAGCGACCGGGTGTTTGCGCGTCGCCTACAAGGTCTGGGGATGAGTTACTCCGATGCGGTCGATGCGCTGCGCCAAGACCAGGCGCGTGCAGCGGTCAGCCAAAGCGGGGTGGCGTTTGTCGAGATTGCCAGCTCGTTGGGGTTTTCGCAGGCCAGCGCCTTCAACCGGGCCTTCAAACGCTGGACCGGGTGCAGCCCGGGGCAGTGGCGCGAGCAGCACCAAGCGGCGGTGAATTAGGGATTTGACGATTGAGGCCCATGCCCCAGGGGATTGAAACGCTACGGACGGATGAAACAACACGGCCTTGCCATGGTGGCAAACAAACTTTTGCGGAAGCGGTGAAATCGTATCCTGTCCGGCAGTGGCAGAATGAAGATATCCGCCATAACCCCAATTGCATGCGTACCAGGTAGCCATTTCAGTGGTAAATAAATGGACATCGCGCTCATAACCAATGTTGCGGCCAATGCGGTCATTGGTGCGTCCATGCTCATTTTGTGGCAGAGAAATCCGACGCAAAAGTTCACGGCAGCCTTGGCATTCTCGTGTTTTGCTCAACTTGTCGCCTCGGCAGCCTACGTTGCAGTTCGCTCCACCCATCCGCTAATTGCAAATGCTGGCGTCTTTTTGGTGAGTTTGGCTTCATCGGCCTATCTGAGCCTGATGATCTCCGGGGTGCGCTATTTGAGTGGCTACCAGGATGGATTGGGGCGTGTATTTGCGCTGTTTTTTGGCATTTCTGCAATTAACCTGATCAGCCTTAATATCGTTTCGCCCTTGGTTGCACAAGGCATTTTTGCTGCATCCCTGACGGCAGTTGGCGTGTTGAGTTTGTACTGGCTCTGGAAAATAGAACGCGACGTTTTTGGCCCCAGGCGTTTTGTTGGCATATTTGTTCTTTTGCTGGGCCTGAATCAATTCACCTACGTCCTCCTCGGTGATGCTGGAGTAGCACAGCAGGCCAGTGTCGGCACCGTTCTGCGGATCGCGTTAGCGCTTGCAGTGTTTGGTTCAGCCGTGCAACTTATCACTGATGAAGCAAAACGCCTTCAACATCGGTTTGAGCGACTAAGCGAAGTTTCTGCTCAAGGAATTGTCATTCTGCAAAGCGATGCCGTCGTTTATGCAAACCCTGCAAGCCTGACCATTTATGGTGTCAAGGCCCCACAAACAATGGCACTCAGCACACTGGTAAGTTCAGTCCCAAAGGACGAACGATCAGAAGTGACCAATCGAATAGAACGGATACGCAGCGGCCAATCTGATGGTGCAACCTTTGAAGCGTTGCGATTTAAAGCCAATGGTGAACCAATTTGGCTCAGGTTTCAATACTTTCGATCTGAATGGGATGGAGACCCCGCCATACAGATATTGATTTCTGATGAAACGGAACGACATGAGACGGCTCGCGCGCTTGAACTCAAGACCAGGCAAGACGAACTGACGGGCTTGCCCAATCGATCCGTACTGATCTCCATGCTTGACCAAAGGTGTAAGTCAGCAGAAACAGTGCAATTTTCTGTCATCTTGTTGGATATAGATCGGTTCAAATCATTCAATGAATCACATGGGTACATGCTGGGCGATTCTGTTCTCAAAGCGCTGGCCACAGCTCTGCGAAAAGTGGTTGAAGAACGCCATAGCGTCATGCGGCTCGGAGAAGACGAGTTTGCTATCGTTAGTGCTGTCGGTTGCGCACACGACGAAGCGCAGGGGATAGCTGAACAAATCTCTGTTCTGTTGTCGCGCTCGCTCTCTGTCGGGAATAGTGAGTATTTCCTGGATTGCAGTATGGGCATCTCATTGTTCCCAGATGATGCGACCGATCCGAACTCCTTGCTTCGCGCGGCAGACGCGGCGCAGGATTCCGCGAAGAACGCACCCGGAACGACGTACAGATTTGCGCATCCACAATCCCTATCGAATGGAGCTGCGTTCGAGCAAGAGCAAGCCTTACGTGCTGGCTTTACTCGATCTGAATTCAAGCTTTACTATCAGCCAAAAGTCGATTCCCATACTTCCGAGTTAAAAAGCTTTGAAGCATTGGCTCGATGGGACCGGCCTGGTTACGGGATGGTAAGCCCGTTGGAATTCATAGCTGTTGCTGAGCGAATCGGCATGATCGGGGTACTGGGAACAGAGTTTTTGAAGCAAGCTTGTACGCAGATCAACTTATGGCGAGCGCAGCACGGTCGTTGCGTCCCCGTGGCAGTCAACGTCTCACCATTGCAAATGCTGGATGTCAACTTTCCAAACGTTGTGGAAGGGATTTTGAAGGACTACGCAGTACCACCTGAATTTTTGACCCTGGAGATCACGGAGAGTTCTGCAGTTCAAAACCTGGAGTCAACGATTCAACAGGTCAAGCAGCTACAACGTATGGGGGTGTTTGTGGCCATGGATGACTTCGGAACGGGATTTTCTTCTTTGAACATGCTGAGGACACTTCCGCTGCACACCATCAAAATCGACAAGGGGCTGATCGATCCGCTTCCACAAGCAGATGCTGTAGAGGTGGTCAGGGCAATCTGCACGCTGGCCGCCGCCTTGAAACTTCATGTTGTCGCCGAGGGGGTGGAAACTCAAGCACAAGCCATCGCTGCACGCGATGCAGGATGTGGAGAATTGCAAGGCTACCTTTTTTCAAGGCCTCTTGTCCCCAACGACGCGAATGCTTGGCTGCACACTTAGATACAGGTACTCGGAAAAACGGAAAAACGCCGATCATTGGTCGGTTGTTTAGCGAGATTTACGTACAAATTAGTTGTGTCATACGGCGGTGGGATAGTGTCGGCCACCAAAAATGGCTGAACCGACACGCACCATGGTGCTGCCGCTGGCAATGGCGGCTTCCAGGTCGGCGCTCATGCCCATGGACAGGGTGTCCAACGCCATTCCTTCAGCATTCAATGTATCAAATAGGCCTCTGGCCCTCGTGAATACTGCGCAAGCAGCTTCAAAATCAGGAGCGGGCTCGGGAATGCACATGAGGCCACGCAAGCGCAGACGAGGCAAATTGGCGACTTCGCGGGCCAAGCCTGGTACGTCAGCGGGGGCGATGCCGGATTTGGTTGCGCCGCCATCCACATTGACCTGAATGCATACCTGCAAGGGGGGCAGCTCGGGCGGGCGTTGTTCGCTCAGGCGCTGGGCAATTTTGAGTCGGTCTATGGTGTGCACCCAGTCAAAATGTTCGGCCACCAAGCGGGTTTTGTTGCTTTGGATCGGGCCGATGCAGTGCCATTGCAGCGGCAGATGGCGCAATGTGGTGATTTTTTCGACAGCTTCCTGAATGTAGTTTTCGCCGAAAGCGCTTTGCCCTGCCCGGTGGGCGGCCTGCACCGCCTCGGGGCCGAAGGTTTTGGACACGGCCAACAGTGTCACTGCGTCGGCTGGTCGCCCGCAGGCCTTGCAGGTGCTTTGGATGCGCTGGCGCACCGAGTCGATTTGGTCTTCAATCATGGTCATAATTGCGAGAGCGTATCAAACATTACGGGAGCTTTCGTGGACATTACCCAGTTATTGGCTTTTGGTGTCAAGAACAAGGCATCGGACTTGCACCTCTCAGCCGGTCTGCCGCCGATGATCCGGGTGCACGGCGACGTGCGGCGCATCAATGTGGATGCGTTGGACCACAAGCAGGTGCATGCCATGGTGTACGACATCATGACCGATTCACAGCGCAAGCACTTTGAGGAGTTTCTTGAGATTGACTTCTCGTTCGAGATCGATGGTCTGGCGCGTTTTCGGGTGAATGCCTTCAACCACCAACGCGGCTGCGGTGCCGTGTTGCGGACCATTCCGAGCAAGATTCTCACCTTGGAACAGTTGAATTGCCCGAAGATTTTTGGTGAGTTGGCGCTCAAGCCTCGTGGTTTGGTGCTGGTGACCGGACCCACCGGTTCGGGCAAATCCACCACGCTGGCGGCCATGGTGAATTACCTCAATGAGACCGAATTTGGTCACATCCTGACCGTGGAAGACCCGATTGAATTTGTCCACGAATCCAAAAAATGCCTGATCAATCAACGGGAAGTCGGTCCTCACACCAAGAGTTTTGCGGCCGCCTTGAGGTCGGCCCTGCGTGAAGATCCGGATGCGATTCTGGTGGGCGAAATGCGTGACCTGGAAACCATCCGCCTGGCCATGACCGCGGCTGAAACGGGGCACTTGGTGTTTGGCACCTTGCATACCTCCAGCGCTGCCAAGACCATTGACCGGATCATTGACGTGTTTCCGGCCGAAGAAAAAGAAATGGTGCGCGCCATGTTGTCGGAGTCGCTGCAGGCGGTGATTTCACAGACCCTGTGCAAGACCAAGGACGGCCAGGGTCGGGTCGCGGCGCATGAGATCATGCTCGGCACCAGCGCGATCCGCAACCTGATCCGCGAGGCCAAGGTGGCGCAGATGTATTCCAGCATCCAGACCGGCAACAGTGTGGGCATGCAGACGCTGGACCAAAACCTGACGGACCTGGTACGGCGCAACATCATCTCCCCTGCCGAAGCACGTACCAAGGCCAAGATTCCAGAAAATTTTCCCGGTTGACCTGGCCCTCAGGCTTGTCATTTCATGGATGCCGTTGCCCCGGAAGAAGCGGTTTTCGGCTGCGGACGGTGCCGCACCGAAACGTTGTTTGCTTAGCTCATAAAAGGAGATGTTCTTATGGAACGCGATCAGGCCTCGACTTTCATCACTGACCTGCTCAAACTCCTGGTGAGTCGCGGCGGCAGTGATTTGTTCATCACGTCGGACTTTCCACCCGCCATCAAGGTGGATGGCAAGATCACCAAAGTTTCTCCTCAGCCGCTCAACGGCACCCACACCGTGGCGCTGGCGCGCTCCATCATGAGCGACAAACAGGTGGCCGAGTTTGAGCGCACCAAGGAGTGCAACTTTGCCATTGCCCCCCCCGCGCTGGGGCGCTTTCGTGTCAACGCCTTCATGCAACAGAACAAGGTGGGCATGGTGCTTCGCACGATTCCCAACAACATTCCAACCATTGATGGTTTGAAGTTGCCCCAGGTGCTTAAAGAAATTGTGAGCGCCAAGCGTGGTCTTTGCATCATGGTGGGGGCCACTGGTTCAGGTAAATCCACCACGCTGGCCGCGTTGGTGGACCATCGCAATGAAACCAGCTTCGGGCACATCATCACCATTGAAGACCCGATTGAGTTTGTGCACGCGCACAAAAATTGTGTGATCACGCAGCGCGAAGTGGGTATTGACACCGACAGTTGGGAAGCGGCCTTGAAAAATACCTTGCGCCAGGCCCCCGATGTGATCCTGATGGGTGAAATCCGCGACCGTGAAACCATGGAGCTGGCGGTGGCGTTCTCGGAAACCGGCCACTTGTGTCTGGCCACGCTGCACGCCAATAGCGCCAACCAGGCCTTGGACCGGATCATCAACTTTTTCCCGGAAGAGCGCCGCGCGCAACTGTTGATGGACCTGTCGCTCAATATCAAGGCCATGGTGTCGCAGCGGCTGGTGCCGAAACAAAACAGCAAAGGCCGTTATGCGGTGGTGGAGGTGATGCTCAATTCGCCACTGATCGCGGACCTGATCTTCAAGGGCGAAGTGGCAGAAATCAAAGAAATCATGAAGAAAAGCCGGCAAATGGGCATGCAAACCTTTGACCAGGCCCTGTTCGATGCGTTTGAGGCCAATGAAATCACCTATGAAGACGCTTTGCGTTACGCAGATTCGGTCAACGACCTGCGTTTGCAAATCAAACTCAACAGCCAGCGTGTCAAACGCCAGGACCTGGCCGCCGGCACCGAAAACCTCACCATTGTTTGATTGGCTAGCGACCCATTCACCATCTCTTTGTCATCGTTTACAGAAAGTCTTTTCGTATGAATCTACGCAGTTATGAACTGACACCGTCAAGGAAAGTCGCATTTTTAGGTTTGGGTGTAATGGGTTACCCCATGGCTGGCCACTTGGCACGCGCCGGCCACCAGGTGACGGTCTACAACCGAACTGCTACTAAATCAGAAGCGTGGTGCGCTGAATACACGGGGGCTACAAGCCAAAATTGCTCTGTAAACCATGCGCCTACGCCGCGTCAGGCGGTACAAGGTGCAGACCTGGTGTTTTGCTGTGTGGGCAATGACGATGACTTGCGCAGCGTGGTGCTGGGCGACGACGGTGCCTTTGCTGGCATGCCCCGGGGCAGCATTCTGGTGGACCACACCACGGCTTCTGCCAACGTGGCGCGGGAACTGCATGCGCTGGCAACGTCAAAAGGTCTGCACTTTGTCGATGCCCCGGTGTCTGGCGGGCAAGCGGGTGCACAAAACGGGGCGCTCACCGTGATGTGTGGCGGTGACCTGCCGGCATTTGAGGCGGCCAAGCCGGTGGCCATGGCGTTTTCAAAAGCTTTTACCTACCTTGGTGAGAGTGGCTCGGGTCAGTTGGCCAAAATGGTGAATCAGATTTGCATTGCCGGACTGGTGCAAGGGCTGGCCGAAGCCATCGCCTTTGGCGACAAGGCTGGGCTGGACATGAACCTGGTGCTCGATGTGATCGGCAAAGGCGCAGCGCAGAGCTGGCAACTGGACAACCGTGGCAAGACGATGGTTGCAGACAAGTTTGATTTTGGTTTTGCCGTGGACTGGATGCGCAAGGATTTGGGTTTGGTGCTGGACGAGGCCAAACGCAACGGCGCGCGTTTGCCCGCCACTGCGTTGATTGACCAGTTTTATGCCGACGTCCAGCAGATGGGGGGCCGTCGCTGGGACACCTCGAGCTTGATCAGGCGGTTGAAATAAGACACCAGCGGCAATCGCTGGCTGTGGGGGGTTATTTTTTGACTTCTGACGCTGCGGGTTGCGGCAACAGGTTGCGCAGTTCTTCTTCGCTGATCGGGTCAAATACCCGGACGACTTTTTGCACCCCGTCAGTGCTGCGGGTAATTTCCGTGGCGCGGTCAATTTCGCGTTGTGTGACGCGGCCCATCAGGTAGGTGGTGCCGCGTTCAGTTACAACCTTAAAGGAATTGGCAAACAGGTCTTTTGCCTGAACCAATTTCGCCTTCACTTTGCCGGTGATCAGTACGTCGGATGAACGTTGGGTCAGGGTGGTATTGCCCAATACGGCCAATTCGTTGACCACGGTTTGCACGTTTTCCACCTTGGTGATCAATTGTTCAACCAACTGTTTGTCTTGCGCGCTGGGGACTTCACCGGTCAGAAGTACGCGACGGTTGTAACTGGTGACGTTGACGTGTACACGGTCACCCAGGTTGTCACGAATGTGGCTGGCACCGCGCAACTCAATGCCTTCATCTTCCAACTGGGCACCGGAGGTCCGCCGGTCCGTGGCCACCAGAGAGCCCATGACGGCCCCCCCCATGATGACGGGAAAACACGCGGTCAGGCTCGCGCACAACGTGGTGGATAAAGCCAAGGTGGTCAGAAGGCCTCTGGCGCTGAAATGTGAAGAAGTTTGTGTCATAGAGGTTTTTCCTGATCGCCAAGTAGTAAATGATCGACTGCGTCGCACAGGCAATGCAAGGTCAACAGATGCACCTCCTGAACGCGCGCGGTGCGTTCGTGAGGCACGCAAATGTGCACATCGGTGTCGCGCAATGCCTGGTTCATCTTGCCGCCGCCGCGACCAGACAAACCAATCACGACCATTTCACGCTCGTGCGCGGCGTCGATGGCCGCCAACACATTGGCAGAATTGCCGCTGGTAGAAATGGCCAACAACACGTCACCGGGTTGGCCGAGTGCGCGCACTTGGCGCGAAAACACCACGTTGAAATCGTAATCGTTGGCAATGGCCGTCAGGATGGAGGTGTCGGTGGTCAGGGCAATGGCGGCCAGTTCAGGACGTTCGCGCTCGAAGCGACCGACAAATTCGGCTGAAAAATGTTGGGCATCGGCGGCAGATCCACCGTTGCCGCAGCTCAGCACCTTGCCTCCGCTGGTCACGCAGGCCAGCAGCGCTTGCACAGCGTCCGCAATGGGCTTGCTCAGAAGGGGTGCCGCGTGGTATTTCAGGTCGGCACTGTCAATAAAATGTTGTTGAATTCGTTGTTCGAGCATGGCTGCGATGATACCCGCGCCAGGCTTAGCGAAGCCTTAAGCGTGTGGGTGCAGCCCTACGGCGTGTGTGGTGCTGGCGCTTTCAACAGGCGTCAAACGCGCCCTTGATCCATTCCAAATGTGTGCCTTGTACAGCAACCACGTCAAAGCGGCAGGGTGGCAGTGTGTTCATGCGCATCAAATAGTGGCGCGCAGCGAACACAATGCGCTGCTGCTTGAGGGGGCTGACACTGGCCGCTGCACCACCGTGACTGGCGGTTTGGCGTTGGCGAACCTCTATAAACACGCAAGTACCGTCTGGCGCGCGCATGATCAGGTCAATTTCTCCGCCACCACGCCCAGGGGTTCGATAATTGCGCGTCAGCAAACGCAAACCGGCTTGTTGAAGGTAGGCCAATGCGGCGTCTTCGGCGGCATCGCCTGCTTGTTTCGTACTTGGCTGCGCAATCGATTTTTTGGAAACCATTGATGTCACATTCTGTTTTGTCCGTTGCTGCAAGCTACACCACTGCCCTGCGTGCCGCCCAAGAGGCGGCGGGTAGCCAGAATTATCGATCCGGTACCCTGTTTGTGGTGGCTACACCGATCGGCAATTTGGCTGATATCAGTCTGCGTGCACTGCATGTGTTGCAACTTGCCGATGTGGTGGCGTGTGAAGATACCCGCCATACCCAGTCGATGCTCCGAGCGTATGGGATTGAAAAATCATCGTCCCAACTCCTGGCCGTCCACCAGCACAACGAAGCGCAGGGTGCGCAAATCGTGGTGGAGCGGATGCAGCAGGGTGCGCGTGTGGCCTATGTCAGCGATGCCGGTACGCCTGCCATCAGCGACCCAGGTGCCCGATTGGTGGCGATCGTGCGACAAGCGAATTTACCCGTGGTGCCTTTGCCCGGAGCCAGCAGCGTCATCACCGCACTCAGTGCAGCGGGGATTTCACCTGACGCCCACCAGCATGGAGAATTTGTTTTTGCGGGGTTTTTGCCAAGCAAAAATGCCGAGCGGCAAGCCGCGGTCGACACACTGGCGAAAGAACACCGTGCCGTGGTGTTGCTTGAGGCACCTCACCGTATTGAGGCGTTGGCGCTTGCGCTGGCCAGTCTGGATGCGCGCAGCATCACCGTGGGGCGTGAGCTCACCAAACAGTTTGAAGAGATTGCCACCCTGGCCGCTCAGGACTTGCCCGCCTGGCTGGCCGCAGATGCCAACCGGTTGCGCGGTGAATTTGCCTTGGTGTTGCACCCGAACGCCAGTCCGCCGAGCAATGAAGTGGATACCCGCGTGCTTGAGCTGCTGCTGGCAGAATTGCCATTGAAAACTGCAGTCAGGTTGGCTGCGGACATCACCGGTGAATCACGCAATGCACTTTATGAGCTGGCGCTGAACTTGAAAAAACAGGCCAATTGAGTCGATTGCGCCGGCGTTTCTCAGACGCTACCGGGGCAGGGCAACCACAGCGCGTTGGTACAAGGGCATGACCTTGGGCAGATTGGCCTGAATGTCAGCGATGCGGGTGTTGCCGGCAGGGTGAGTGGACAACCACTGTGGTGGCGCACCCGTGTTGGCAGTGGCCATTTTTTGCCACAGGCTGACACCCGCACGGGGATCAAAACCGGCACGGGCCGCCAGCTCCATGCCCACCAGGTCGGCTTCGGATTCGTCACTGCGGCTGAACTGAAGGGTCAGCAGCTGCGCCCCGTAGTTGGTCACGGTTTGGCCCAGTTGCCCCAGTCCCAGCACGCTGCTGAGTATGTTGGCACCGATGCCAGTGGCTGCGTTCTTACCCATACGCTCGCGGGCGTGTTCGCGCAGCGCGTGTGCCACCTCATGTCCCATGACGATGGCCACTTCATCGTCGGTCAATTTAAGCTGGTCCAGAATGCCGCTGTAAAACGCAATCTTGCCGCCGGGCATGCAAAACGCGTTGATCTGCTTGCTGCCGATCAGGTTGACTTCCCATTGCCAGTTTCTGGCCCGAGGGTTCCAGCTCAACGCTTGGGGAATGATCTTTCTTGCAATGGCCCGCAATCGTTGCACTTGCGGGTGATCTTTACCACCCAGCGCGTTTTTGCTGGCGGCTTGCCGAAGCATCTGTGCGTACTGCTGTGCCGCAGACTGCTCAATGGTGTCCGCCGAGACGAAGTTGGTGAACACCGAATTGCGCCCCACATCCACTCCCTCGCGGGGCACTGCCTGAGACCACGCTGCCGCCGGTGCGAGCATCAAGGCACCGCTGCCGGTTAAAAAAAGGCGACGGGAAAGACAGCTGCAATACCGGTGACAAGTCATGGTTGTTTGGGTTGAATCAGGACATCGCAAGTTTAGTATGTGCAGTCCAGAATGGGTTTGAATAGAGCCATTCTTCAGTCCAAAGGTTCAAAATGGAGGGCTTCAAATCGTGCCGATTTCGACATGAGTCAAGGGGAGACAACAAGTGAACAAGCCGCTTATGCTGGCATCCATGGATGCCTGCGTTGATCATATTCTGAAGGCGATCCCCCGCGACGTCGTGTTGGGTATTCCACTGGGTGTCGGCAAGCCCAATCCCTTGGTTAACGCACTGTATCAGCGTATCAAGGCCAATCCACAGCGCAAGCTACGCATCATCACCGCCTTGTCACTGGAGAGACCAGTGGGACACAGTGACCTGGAAAAGAATTTTCTGAAGCCGCTGGTTCAAAGGGTGTTTGGCGACTACCCCGACATGGACTATGTGAAGGATTTTCGCTCCGGAAAATTGCCACCCAACATAGAGGTGCAGGAATTTTTCATGAAGACAGGTGACTATCTGGGCAATGCAAACGCGCAGATGAATTACATCTCCACCAATTACACCTATGCGGCGCGCGACATGGCGGTGCAAGGTCTCAATGTGGTGGCCCAAGCGGTCGGTGTCAAAGAGAGCGAGGCCGGTTTGCGACTGAGTCTCTCCAGCAACCCGGATTTGAGCGAAGAGGTGATCGAATGTGTGCGTGCGATGGGGCAACCTGTGATGGCCATTGGCGTCATCAATCGCAAAATGCCTTTCATGCCAAACGGCGCTGACGTGGCACCAGATTTCTTTGACGTGGTGGTGAATGATCCAGCGGGCACACATGACATTTTTGCCCCACCCAACACAAAAGTCAGCGCTGCAGACTATGCCATCGGCCTGCATGCATCGAGTCTGGTGACAGATGGTGGTACTTTGCAGATTGGCATTGGCTCACTGGGAGACGCCATTGGCCAAGCCCTGATCGTGCGTGATCGCCATGGAGCAGAGTACAAACACATCCTTGAATCGCTGTGTCCTGCGGGTTTGGATGGGCGTGAACTGGGGCGTTTTGATACCGGCTTGTATGGCTGCTCCGAGATGTTTGTCAATGCGTTCTTGCGCTTGATCGAGGCGGGCATCATCCGTCGCGAAGTGTTTGACGACGCGGTGTTGCAGCAGCTTCTCAACAGTGGGCGCATTGAAGATCAAAACGTGACACCCGCGATGCTGCAGACTTTGCTGGAGGTGGGACGCATCCGTTCTCCGCTGGCCGAGGACGATATGGTGTTTCTCAAGCGTTTTGGAATTTTGCGACCCGAGGTGCAATTGACCGCGCATCACCTGAAATTTGAGGACAAACGTTGTGGAAATGACCTGCGCGATGCCGACAGTTTTGCATGCGTGACCCGTCATATGCTGGGCAGTCGGCTGACCCATGGCATTTTCATGACCGGAGGATTCTTCATTGGCCCACGTGATTTTTACGAACGTTTGCGCACCATGGTGCCGCAGGAGTTGGCCAAGATCGACATGACGCGCATTGATTTCATCAACCAGCTGTACGGCAACGATGCGCTTAAGCGAGCGCAGCGCCGCCAGGCGCGGTTCATGAACACCACCATGGTGATGACTTTGCTGGGTGCAGCCGCCAGTGACGCGCTGGAGTCTGGTCAGGTGGTCAGCGGAGTCGGTGGGCAATACAACTTTGTGGCCATGTCGCACGCCTTGGCAGACGCACGCCTGATCATGATGTTGCGCTCTACCCATGACAACAAAGACGGTCTCAAGAGCAGCATCGTCTGGAACTATGGACACGTGACCATTCCTCGCCACTTGCGCGATGTGGTGATCACCGAGTACGGCATTGCGGAATTGCGTGGTCAGTCAGACAGTGAGGTGGTCAAGCGTTTGATCGCTGTAGCAGACTCACGGTTCCAGGATGAATTGGTCAAACAGGCCAAGGCACATGGCAAACTCGAAGCCGGGTACGAGGTACCAGCGTGTTATCGCCACAACCTTCCGCAGGTGTTGGCCGCAAAACTTAAACCCTGGAGCCAGGCAGGCTTGTTGCCAGACTTCCCATTTGGCACCGACCTGACTGACGATGAGTTGAACATGGTGCGGGCCATGAAGAAAATGAAGCAGGCCAGTTACCACCCCTCAGAAATGTTGGGGATGGCTGTCAAGAGCTTGTGGGAGCGCAAGGATGCACCGCCTGCTTACCTGGAACGACTGGGGTTAGCACACGGCCGGGGCTTCAAAAACAAGCTGATGCGGCGCATGTTTGCAGGAAACCTCTGAGCCAGTCTTTCAGGTCGAACCTTATTTGATGCAGACGGATCTGACCATTTTCAGGTCAGTTAGCCCCATCATGACTTTTTCCATGCCGTCCATCTTGAGGGTGCGCATGCCACCCTCGACGGCAGCGGCAAAAATCTCTGCCACCCGCGCACGTTCCTGGATCAGCTTTTTGATGCCGTCGTTGGCAATCAACAACTCGTGCAGGCCCACGCGGCCTTTGTAGCCGGTCTGGTTGCATTTGTCGCAGCCCATGTGGCGATAAAACTTGAGTTGCCCATCCTCGGCGTATTGTTCACGCCAGCTGGCGACCAGCTTGGCCATTTCGCCGGCGTAGTCGGCCTTCCAACTGGCGGAATGTCGCAGTTCTTCGGCATATTCGGTCGCAAATAAGCGCAATTCCTCGTCATCTGGCACATAAGCCTGCTTGCAACTGCACAGTTTCTTGGCCAAACGTTGCGCCAGAATACCCAACAGCGCATCGGCAAAGTTGAAAGGGTCCATGCCCATGTCCAGCAAGCGGGTGATGGATTCAGGTGCGGAATTGGTGTGCAAGGTCGAAAACACCAAGTGACCCGTCAGTGAAGCTTCTACACCCATGGCCACGGTTTCATGGTCGCGTGACTCACCCACCATGATGATGTCTGGGTCGGCCCGCAAAAAGGCGCGCATCACCAACGCAAAATCAATTCCGGCTTTCTTGTTGATTTGTACCTGGCGCAAACCCTTTTGCGTGATTTCAACTGGATCTTCTGCGGTCCAGATTTTGGTGTCGGGGGTGTTCAGATGCTTCAGAATGCTGTGCAGCGTGGTAGTTTTACCGGAGCCGGTAGGGCCGCATACGTAAAACAGGCCATAGGGCTTTTCAATGGTTTGAATGACCCGTGCCTTGTTGTGCGGGGTCAGCCCAAGTTTGTCCAGCGGAATGGGCTCACCGGCCGCCAGAATCCGCATGACGACATCTTCAACACCCCCTGCAGACGGGATGGTGGCAACACGTAACTCAATGTCGATTGGGCCGTATTTTTTGAATTTGATTTTGCCGTCTTGGGGTTTGCGGCGCTCTGATATATCCAGGTCGCACATGATTTTCAGGCGCGTCACCATGGCTTGACGAAAGTGTGCAGGTACTTCAATGTAAGGTTGCAAGGTGCCATCAATGCGAAACCGTATGCCTGTTTTCAGTTTGCCGGTCATGGGCTCAATGTGGATGTCGGAAACGCCCTGGTGGTAGGCGTCAAGTATCACCTTGTTCACAAACTTGACGAGCTCGTTGTCGGCGGCCGCTGACTCCAGCGAGTCGTCATTGCCGCCGTCATCCAGGGGCGAGCTGTCCATGTCAGCCAACATCTCATCAATGCTGCCACCCGACGCCTCAATACCGAAAATTTGACCCAAAGTGTCTTGGAACTCTACCGAGGTTGTCACCCGGTAAACAAATTTTGGCGTTTTAGGAAACACCTGATGCAGGATGCGCGAGCTGCGTACCGCTTCGGGGTCCAAGCACATGACGACCAGGCCAGCCGGAGACTCTTCCAGCGGGATCCAGCCCTGTTCCTCAATAAATTCACGCTTGAGCGCACCATGGAGCATTTCGGAGCGGATGCGGCCAGCAGAAAAGGGTTCGTAGGCGACGCCAAAGAACTTTGCCAGTGAGGGGCCGATCTGGGCTGCACGAACCTTGTAACGTGACAGCAGTACTTGCTCGGCAGCCACT
>CAIOAQ010000584.1 GCA_903856025.1 uncultured beta proteobacterium | reverse complement strand
TACACAGGCGAAGACACTCTTTCCCTACACGACGCTCTCCGATCTGTAAGGCACCGGCGGACCATTGGCCAACAGCTTGACGCGACCTCGAACCTCAGGAAACTCCTGGGCCAGCACGCCTGGCAATTTTTGTCGCAAGGCCTCCCGTGTAGGCAAGTCCTTAGGCAACACAATCAGCTGCGACACATTGGTTTGTTGAAACACCTGCTCCAGCGGCAAGTAAAAGCGTGGGACGCCAGAGCCCACCCATTGCGTGACCGAAGTCACGCCCGGCTCCGCCATCAAACGCGCCTCCACCCGCTTGGCGACTTCTTCGGTGGCGGTGAACGAGGTGCCTTCTGCCGACCATAAATCCACCATCAGTTCGGGACGACTCGAATCGGGAAAAAACTGCTGCTGCACGTGTCCCATGCCAAAAATGCCCAGCCCAAACAGTGCCACCGTGACCGCAATGGTGATCCACCGGTGCCGGATGCAGGCATTCACTGCCCGGCGAAACGCCGTGTAAAAGGCCGTGTCATACATGTCATGCGCATGCGGCTCGTGTGCGCCCTGCTCCTGCACATGGGGGGGTATCTTCAAGAGTCTGGTACCCAGATAAGGCACAAAATACACCGACACGATCCAACTCAACACCAGCGCAATCACCGTCACTGCAAAAATCGCAAAGGTGTATTCACCGACCGTGCTCTTCGCAATGCCAATGGGCAAGAAACCGGCCGCGGTGATGAGCGTACCGGTCAACATCGGCATGGCGGTGATTTCATAGGCAAAGGTCGCAGCACGTACCTTGTCGAAGCCCTCTTCCATCTTGCGCACCATCATCTCCACGGCAATGATGGCATCGTCCACCAACAGGCCTAACGCAATAATCAGCGACCCCAGTGAGATTTTGTGCAGGCCAATGCCCCAATAATTCATCGCCAAAAATGTCATGGCCATCACCAACGGAATGGTGATGCCAACGATCAAGCCCGGCCTGGCATCCAGCGTCCAGCGTCTCCAAAGCGGATGATTACCGGGTCGTTTGTGCAGCCCCAGGCTGATGAAACTGACCGCCAACACAATCGCCACAGCCTCAATGAGTACATGCACAAACTCGTTCACCGAGGTGGCCACTGACTTGGGCTGGTCCTGGATTTGTCCCAATTTCACGCCAGCAGGCAATGTCTTTTCAATCTGCTGCACCGCTTGTGTCAAGGCCTTGCCCAAGGCGATGATGTCCCCGCCCTTGGTCATGGACACCCCCAACGCAATCACTTCCTGCCCCTGAAAACGCACTTTCACAGCAGGTGGGTCGATGTACTGGCGCTTGATTTCTGCAATATCACCCAGACGCAATTGGTTCGATCCGGCGCGGATCGGCATGGCGCGCAGGTCTTCAACGGCATTGAACTGCCCATCGACACGCACCTGTACTACATCCCGCGGCGTTTGTACGGTGCCTGCTGATTCGACCGCATTTTGTTGGCCCAACTGAGCCAACACGCCGTTCAAGTCCAGCCCGAGCTGAGCCAGCCGCTTTTGAGAGATTTCAATGTACAGTTTTTCGTCCTGCACACCAAACAGCTGAACCTTGGCCACATCCGGCACACGCAGCAGTTGTTGGCGCACATCGTCGGCAAATGTTTTGGCTTCGGCATAGCTGAAACCGGGTGCTTGCAAAGCGTAAATAACACCATACACATCGCCAAAATCGTCATTGAAATAAGGCCCCACCACACCTTGCGGCAGCGTGGCACGCATGTCACCGATTTGTTTTCTGACCTGGTACCAGACGTTGGCCACCTCCCCGCCACGGGCGAAGTCCTTGATCTGAAAGGTGATTTGCGACTCCCCCGGTTTGGAATAGCTGCGGATGACATCGGTATATGGCACCTCCTGCAGTACACGCTCAAGCTTGTCGGTGACCTGTTCGGCCATTTGTTGGGAACTGGCACCCGGCCAATACGTGCGCACCACCATCGCCCTGAAGGTAAAGGGCGGGTCCTCGTCCTGGCCGAGTTGAAAGTAACTCGACGCGCCCAGCACCATCAACACAATCATCAAAAAACGGGTCAGCGGTGCATGCTCAATGGCCCAGCGCGAGAGGTTGAATCCCTTTTCCGGGTGCAAGTGGTTTTCGCTCATCTTCGGCTCACTTGGCATTGGCAGACGAGGCTGCTGGCAGGCTGGGAATCGCTACGTTTCCAGGAGTGGTCTGCGGTTTACTGGTAAGGGCTAGAGCCTCATTTTGTTTATAGATAGTCACTTTTTGACCCGGTGCCAACACGTGCACCCCCGCCACCACCACTTGCATGCCGGGCTGCAATCCACCAGCCACCACCACATCATTGCCATCCGCGGTGGCAATCTGCACCACTTGCGATTTCACCGTCATGCTGCTGGTATCCACCACCCAGACCGCCGTGGCTTGCCCCTCTTGGCGCAAGGCACTCGTTGGCAGCTTGATCACTGGTACGCCAAGATGTTGAACGGCACTTGGCACCACCGACACCGTGCTGCCCAGGGCCAAGCTGTCTTTTTGCTGCAAAGCGACTTTGGCAGTAAAGGTGCGCGTGACCGGGTCCGCACTGCCGGCAACTTCACGAACCACGCCTTTGAACGTTGCCTGGGTGGACCACTGGTTCACCAACACCTCCGACCCTATCCTGAGCGCCGACACCTTGTCTTCCGGTACGGCGAACACCACGTCCCGTGCACCGTCAGAGGCCAACTGGACCACGGGCGTACCTGCAGCCAGCACCTGACCGGGTTCGGCCAATACGGCGGTAACGATGCCTGAAGTGTCCGCACGCAACGCGGCATACCCCGCCTGATTTCCCTGCACATTGAACTGGGCCTGTGCCTGATCGAGCTGCGCCTGGGCTGCCTTCAGTGTGGTATCGCGCCGTTCCAGCTCCGCACCGCTGATGAAGTTCTGGTCTTTCAGTGCTTGATAACGTTTGAAATCGGAGGCTGCCAAATCCAGATTGGTCTTGGCCGCCGCCACTTGGGCTCGGGCTGCGTCGCTGGCCAACTTGAGATCCTGTGGATCGAGCTGCGCCAGCAATTGGCCTGCGCTGACGTGCTGACCCGCTTCAACTGGACGGCTCAAGAGTTTGCCGCCCACCCGAAAACCAAGTCTGGATTCCACACGTGCCCTCACTTCACCTGCGTACTCCAATGTCGTTTGAGTGGCACCCATGCCCACGGTCTGCACCTTCACCGCGCGAATGGGATCTTCAGTGACGACCGGTTTGCTGCAAGCTGCAAGCAACATACCAGTCGCTATAGTCAACGCCACGCGGCCTCGCACTAAATTCGCACGCTTTGAGTTCATGAACAAACACCTTCAAACAAAACAATTTACTGACCAATCGGTTATTAATTCTAATGGGCTGGCCCGCGATGTCAATCATTATGAAAATTTTCCGGTGGCATCGTGGCTATGCCCGCCCAAGCTGCGCGCGCCCATTGCTGCGATCTACCACTTTGCCCGCACCGCCGACGACCTGGCAGACGAAGGTGATGCCCATGCGCAGGAAAGGCTTGCCGATCTGCACCAATACCGTGCTGACCTGCTTGCCGTGAGTGGTGGGCAGCCGCACAGTGGCCGTTGGCCCCAGGTGTTTGAGCCCTTGGCCCACGCGATCAGGCAATTTCAGTTGCCCATCCCTTTGCTGCAAGACCTATTGAACGCGTTCGAGCAGGATATTCACTACACCGCACAACAACGACGCTACGCCACCGACGAGGAACTGCTTGACTATTGCAAGCGGTCCGCCAACCCGGTGGGGCGTTTGCTGCTGCACCTGTACGGCATCACCGACACCGTGTCACTGGCGCAAAGCGACCAGATTTGCACGGCCCTGCAACTCATCAATTTTTGGCAGGATGTCAGTGTGGATGTGGCGCGCCAGCGCTGGTACCCCAGTCAACAGGCGATGGCGAAATTTGGCGTGATCGATGCCGACTTGCTGCCCGACAGTCGCTCAAAAGCCGCTACACAATTGATAGCTGCTTACGCAACATTGACGAGGGATATGATGCAAAAAGGCTCACATCTTTCCTGCCGCATACCTGGGCGCGCCGGCTGGGAACTTCGGCTGGTGGTGCAAGGTGGCCTGCGCATTCTGGACAAAATCGACTCCATGAACCACGCCACCTGGCGGACCCGCCCCAAGCTCAGCGCCTGGGATGTGCCGGTGATGCTGTGGCGCGCGTTGTGGATGTGAATTGGTTAAAAAGCAACGTTGACAGCGGGACAAATGCTTCCGCGGCTGTCCCGCTGTCAGCGGCGCCGGGCCATCTCAGGCATTCAAGGTATGACCACAAAAAACCAAAACCACTACCGGAAT
>CAIOAQ010000583.1 GCA_903856025.1 uncultured beta proteobacterium | reverse complement strand
TGGTCAGCAAGCCGTTCAAGAGGGTGTCGCGTTCCTTGTTGGCGTTGATCTTTTCCAGTTCCTTTTGCACGTCGCTGACCAGCAACTGGTGGTAGTGCAGGGCGTGCAGCGTGGCGCCAGTGGGGCTGGGTACCCAGGCGGTGTTGGCACCGGCCTTGGGGTGGGCAATTTTTTGCTCCAGCATGGCCTTCATCAGGTCGGGCATGGCCCACATGCCCTTGCCGATTTGTGCCTTGCCGCGCAGTCCGCAGGACAGGCCGACCAGCACGTTGTTGCGCTCGTAAGAACTGATCCAGGCGCTGGTTTTGATGTCGCCCTTGCGGATCATCGGGCCGGCTTGCATGGCGGTGTGCATTTCGTCGCCGGTGCGGTCCAGGAAGCCGGTGTTGATGAAAGCCACCCGGCTGGCCGCGGCGGCAATACAGGCCTTCAGGTTGACGCTGGTGCGGCGTTCTTCGTCCATGATGCCCAGTTTGACGGTGCTGTCTTTCATGCCCAGCATTTTCTCGACCCGACCGAACAGTTCGCTGGCAAAAGCCACTTCAACAGGCCCGTGCATCTTGGGTTTGACGATGTAGACCGAGCCTTTGCGCGAATTGCGAATCGCATCTTTCTTGGTCTTGGCTAGGTCGTGCAGGGCGATGGTGGTGGTGACCACCGCGTCCAGAATGCCTTCGGGGATCTCACGCACCTCACCGGCCTTGTCGGTGTACAGGATGGCCGGGTTGGTCATCAGGTGGCCAACATTGCGTACAAACATCAGTGCGCGGCCATGCAGGCGCACCGGTTTCTTGCCATCGGGGGCGGTGTAGAGGCGGTCCGCATTCAATCCACGGGTGATGGTTTTGTTGCCCTTGGCCACTTCTTCGGTCAAGCTGCCATTCAAAATGCCCAGCCAGTTGCTGTAGGCCAGCACCTTGTCGTCGGCATCCACGGCGGCGACCGAGTCTTCCAGGTCGAGGATGGTGGACAGCGCCGCTTCCATCACCAGATCGGCCACGCCCGCCGGGTCTTTGGCACCGATGGTGGTGGCGCGGTTGATGATCAGGTCCAGGTGCAGGCCGTTGTGCTCAAACAGTACGCTGGTTGGCGCCTTGGCTTCGCCCTGGAATCCTACAAACTGCTTTGGCTCGGCCAGACTGGTGTTGCTGCCGTCGGCCAGTTTCACCGCCAGTTTGCCGCCCTTGACGCGGTATTCGACTGAATCCACATGCGAGCCTTTGCGCAGCGGGGCGCAGCGGTCCAGCACGTAGCGGGCGTATTGGATGACCTTGGCACCGCGCTTGGGGTTGTAGCCGCCTTTTTTACCGACCTTTTCGCAGCCCTTGTCTTCGCTGATCACGTCCGTGCCGTACAGCGCGTCGTACAAGCTGCCCCAACGGGCATTGGCGGCATTCAGGGCATAACGGGCGTTCAGGATCGGCACCACCAGCTGTGGCCCGGCTTGGGTGGCCAGTTCGGCATCCACGTTGGTGGTGGTGATGCGGGCTTTCTTGGGTGGCTCGACCAGGTAGCCGATTTTTTCCAGAAAGGCGCGGTAGGCTGGCATGTCTGCGATGGGGCCGGGGTGGGCTTTGTGCCAGGCATCCAGCTCCAGTTGCAGGCGGTCGCGCTCGGCCAGCAAGGCGATGTTTTTCGGGGCCAGGTCGGCGACGATGGCTGCAAAGCCGGGCCAGAATTTGTCAGGGGCGACACCGGTGCCCGGCAACACCTGGGTGTCGATGAATTGGGCCAGGTTGGTGGCGACCTGGAGGCCGTTTTTGGTAATGCGTTCGGTCATGGTGGTGAGGCTCAGAGTTAAAAAAATGGGTAGAAATTAAAGGAAAAAGGGCATCACGTCGTGCAGGTCATGCCCGGTGCAGGTCGGCTGGGTGCCCAAAGTTTCAAAGGGAAGGTCGTAACGGTTGACCCACAGGGTCTGGTAACCGTACCAAGTGGCCCCCAAGGCGTCCCAGGCGTTGGAGCTGACAAACAAAATGTCTTTGGCGGCCAGCCCCAGGGCTTTTTCACCCAGCGCATAGGCATCCGGGTGGGTCTTGAATTTGCGGATCGGGTCCACGCTGATCACATGGTCCAGCAGCCCGTCAAAACCTGCTGCGTGTACGGTTGCGTTGAGCATGGCCGCGTCGCCATTGCTCAGGATGCCGGTGGCAACGCCCAGGCCTTTGAGTTGTTTCAACACCCCCAGGTTTTCGGGGAAGGCTTCCAGGTGCTGGTACTGCGCCAGCAGTTGTTCCATGGCAGCCTGGTATTGAAGAAGAAAATCAGGTGCAGCCCCAGAATTTTCTGAATCATCCACTACACGTTTGATAGCAAACTCCAAAGCAGCGCGGGTGATGACCGAGAACGGTTTGTAATGCGCGCCGTGGTTGCAGGTGGTGACCAGCCGGGTGTATTCGATTTGCTTGTCGCGCCAGACCACACTCAGTGCCTGGCCCTGGCCTGGGAACAGCTCTTCTGCCAGTTCGGCCACGCTGTACACGTCAAACAAGGTGCCATACGCGTCAAACAGCACGGCGCGCGCGGCGGCGCCGTCTTGGCTTGCCCTGGTCATGGGCAGTGTGTCTGGAAATGAGTGGGGTGGCATGTGTGGATTTTACGAAACACTGTGGGGGTAATCATCCCACTATTGGGGTAACAGCTTTGACATAAATGTGGGTAATTGGGCAAATGGTGGTCAAGCTGGGAAATAATCCGGGGAGTTGTCACCCATTGTGAAAGTTGCGCATGCCTCAGACGAATTCAGTCCCAACACCTCACGCTTTGCCCTTGGCCGGTCTGCGCGTGGTGGAATTCACCCACATGGTGATGGGGCCCACCTGCGGCATGGTGCTGGCCGACATGGGGGCGGAGGTGATCAAGGTGGAACCCATTGAGGGGGACCGTACCCGCCACTTGCTGGGGGCCGGAGCGGGCTTTTTCCCCATGTTCAACCGCAACAAAAAAAGCGTGGCCATTGACCTGCACCAGCCCGAAGGTGCTGCCGTGGCGCGCAAGCTGGCGCTGAGCGCCGACGTGGTACTGGAAAATTTCAAACCTGACACCATGACCAAATATGGCCTGGACTACGCAGCCTTGTCCGCGCAAAACCCCAAACTAATTTATGTCAGCCACAAAGGTTTTTTGCCTGGCCCCTATGAGCACCGCACTGCGCTGGACGAAGTGGTTCAGATGATGGGCGGTTTGGCCTACATGACCGGCCGCCCTGGTGACCCGCTGCGTGCGGGCACCAGCGTCAATGACATCATGGGTGGCATGTTTGGCGCCATCGGCGCGCTGGGCGCGTTGATCCAGCGTGGCATCACCGGGCGCGGCCAGGAGGTGCAAAGCGCCTTGTTCGAGAACAACGTGTTTCTGGTGGGGCAGCACATGCTGCAATTTGCCATGACCGGCCAGCCTGCCGCACCCATGCCAGCGCGCATTTCCCCTTGGGGTGTGTATGACGTGTTCACCGCAGGCGATGGTGAGCAGATTTTTATTTCTGCCGTCAGCGACGCACAGTGGGTTACCTTTTGCCAGGTGTTTGAGCTGGCAGACCTGAAGGCCGATCCCAAATACGCCACCAACAACGACCGGGTGCGTGAACGCGGCGTGCTGCTCCCCGTTCTGCGCGAGCGCCTGGGCCGCTACCCGGCCGCAGAAATCGCGCGCTTGATGGAAACCCACCAACTGCCTTACGCCCCCATCCGCAAGCCCGAGGAATTGTTTGACGATGAACATTTGCTGGCCACAGGTGGCTTGGCCGACATGACGCTGCCCGATGGTCCCCACGCCGGGGAAACCAGCAAGGCCACGCTGTTCCCCTTCACCATGGATGGCCAGCGCCTTGGGGTACGGCTGAGCCCCCCGATGCTGGGTTCGCACACCGATGCCTTGCTGGCCGATCTGGGCTATGACCCGGTGGGCATCCAAGCACTGCGACAGGCGCGGGCGGTGGGTTGAATGAGCAAACTCAAACAACTCGAAACTTTCTGTGCGGTGGCCACCCGTGGCGGCCTGACGGCGGCGGCCAAGGCCGAAGGCGTGGCTCCGGCCATCATCGGGCGCAGGCTGGATGCATTGGAAGAACGGTTGGGCGTGAAACTGCTGGTGCGCACCACCCGGCGGGTTACCTTGACGCACGAAGGCAGTGCTTTTCTGGAAGACTGTCAGCGCGTGCTGGGCGATTTGGCCAATGCCGAGGCCAGCGTGTCAGCGGGCGGCATCAAAGCCAGCGGCCACCTGAGCCTGACCGCGCCAGCCGGGTTCGGTCGCCACCATGTGGCTCCACTGGTGCCGCGATTTCGCGAGCTGCACCCGGACGTGTCGATTTCATTGAGCCTGGGCGACCGGGTGGTTGATCTGGCGGCCGAGGGGTTTGACTGCGCGGTGCGCGTGGGGGACATGCCGGACTCGTCGCTGGTGAGTGTGCGTCTGGCAGACAACCGCCGCTTGTGTGTCGCCACGCCCAAATACCTGCAGCAACATGGCACGCCGTCGCATCCGGCTGATCTGGTTCGATTTG
This sequence comes from uncultured beta proteobacterium, assembly GCA_903856025.1. Classification (GTDB taxonomy): domain Bacteria; phylum Pseudomonadota; class Gammaproteobacteria; order Burkholderiales; family Burkholderiaceae_C; genus Rhodoferax. The sequence goes on along the minus strand of CAIOAQ010000583.1, from coordinate 3,377 downwards.
ATTGTTTGACATTGTCCAGTGACGTGTCCCAGACCCGTGGATGGGCCTTTTCTGTGCCTCAGAAAAATGGTGTCGAGGTGGTTTACCTCAAGCCCGGCGGGCCACTGGGTTGCTCGGATGGCGAAGTGTTGTTCAACTGGTGCCTGGCTGGCTATGGCATTGCCTGGCGCAGCACCTGGGAAGTGCAATCTGAAATTGCATCGGGCGCGCTGGTGAGTGTGCTGGATGACTTTGCTGCGCCGCCCAACGGAATTTATGCCGTGTTCCCGCAGCGCAAACATTTGCCATTGAGAGTGCGCCTGTGGGTCGATTTTTTGAAAGCTCAATATGCCCGTCCTGACTGGTGGCAGCGTCATGGTTGAGGCCGCGCATCCCATCGTGGCCGAAGGCGGCATGCGCCGCGTGATCGTTTGCGCCGATGATTTTGCATTCAACCAGAGTGTCTCGCTGGCCATGGCTAAATTGGCACAAATGGGCCGAATCAGCGCGATCAGCGCGATGGTGTTGTCGCCCCGCTGGGCCCAAGACGTGGCGCTGTTGCAAGCCGTGCGGGGCCAAGTTGATGTGGGCCTGCACCTGGACTGGACCAGCGCGTTTGCCGTGGCTGCTGGGCATGGTTTGTCTTTGGGGCAGGGCATGCGCCGGTCGCTGCTGGGCGGGTTTGGCCCGCGTCAAGCCCGTCAGGTGATCGCGCAGCAGTTGGATTTATTTGAGCGGCATTGGCAAGCGCCGCCCGATTACGTCGATGGTCACCAGCACGTGCAGCAATTCGCTGGCATCCGCGAGGCGCTGGTGGATGTGTTGCGCCAGCGCTATGGCCAGTTGGCTGAGCAGCCCTACTTGCGCATCTCACGCGCGCCGGTTGGTCTGGCCGATATGAAAAGCCGAATCATTGCATGGATGGGTGCGGATGCTCTCGAAAAAGAAGCGTGTAAGGCAGGTATACCAAGGGCTGGAGACCTGTTTGGCATATACAACTTCGAGGGCGACACACAACGCTACGCGGACTTGATGCGCTATTGGCTGGACCATGCAAGCACCGGCTCGATTCTGATGTGTCATCCTGCCGTTGACACCGAACCCAATGATGAAATTGGCGTGGCCCGAGTGCAGGAGTTCGCTTATCTGGCCAGCGCTGAGTTTGAAGATGCGCTCTCCCTGGCCAAGGTGCAGATCGCTCGCGGGTGCGATACCTGATGTTTTCTTTGTAGCCTATTCCCCTATGTCATTGCCCCATTACAGACCGGATATCGACGGCCTGCGTGCCCTTGCAGTCAGTGCAGTTGTTCTCCACCATGCTTTCCCAGGCGTGGTGCCTGGAGGGTTTGTGGGGGTTGATGTTTTTTTTGTGATATCGGGGTATTTAATCAGCGGGATTTTGCTCGATGAACTCAAGAGCGATTCATTTTCTCTGCGAGACTTTTACGCGCGACGAATCAGACGAATTTTTCCGGCGTTGACCCTGATCCTGATCGCCTGCTATCTTTTTGGTTGGATTTCGCTGTATGCCGACGAGTTTGCCAAGCTCGGCAAACACATTTACCACGGTGCCGCTTTTGTCTCCAATTTTGCGTTCTGGCAGGAGGGCGGATATTTTGACCAGGCCGCTGACACCAAGCCACTGAACCACCTCTGGTCACTCGGCATAGAGGAGCAGTTTTACATTGCGTGGCCCATGATGCTTTGGGCGGCATGGAAACTCTGGCGCAGGCCCTTGTTGATGGCCGTTTTCATTCTGGTTGGCTCGTTGGCGTTCAACGTTTACCTGTCTTGGGTTGATACGATTGCTGATTTTTATTCCCCGCTGACTCGCGTGTGGGAATTGTTGATTGGCGCGGTCTTGTCGTTTGCCGGTCAGGAGGCGGGGTTCAGCCAGGCGGAACCGGGCATGCCAACGTGGGTGGCCAAATTTCAGAAATGGCGCACCAGCGGAGGGGTTCAGCAGGCTGGCCCGGTTGCAGGATTCGTTCTGATCCTGATGTCCATCTGGGTTTTCGACAAAACCGATGCCTATCCAGGCTGGCGCGCGCTGATGCCAACGCTGGGTGCCGCGCTCATATTGGCTGGAGAGGGTTCTTGGTGCAACCGGGTCGTGTTGTCACTGCCTCCAGTCCGCTGGATCGGCCTCATCAGCTATTCACTTTACTTATGGCACTGGCCGCTCCTGTCCTTTGCAAGAGTGGTCAATCCCAAAATTGGCAATGTGGCGATCACGGGCTTGGTGTTGTTGGGGGTGTTGCTGGCGTATTTGACGTATGTGCTGGTGGAAGTGCCGGTGCGACGCTGGAAGCCACGCAGTTACAAGGTGAACCTGTTGATGCTTCCGCTGGCGCTGGTGGCCCTTCTTGGCTACAACGCCGAGGCTCGAAACGGTCTGGATTTCCGTGAGGTCAGTTTGACCTATTACCTTGGGAAAATGCAGCGCTATTTGTTCCAGGAGGCGGCAGGCGATCCCGTGGCAGGGCACGGACTCCAGCGCAGCATGGGATCTCATCCGGAGCAGCCTGGCGTGCAAAACCAGAATCTGCACAAGTTGGTGAACCTGATGCAGTCTTCGGCCGTCTTTTTTAAAAAGCTGGAGGCTGATGACGACTCCGTACGCATGGTTCAAGCAAGAGAACGGGAGCGCAGGGCTTGTCAGACAGAAGCGCAAGCGGCCTGCGAGCACAACAATCTGAAAGGGAAGCGCATCGTTATCCTTGGGGACAGTCACGCCGGGAACTTGGCTGAGACATTCTCGTATGCCTATCCGGCGGTTGAATTTATCCGGTTCGTTGGAACCGGGTGTACGCCGATTGGTCGGCGTTACCCTGACGACACCAACCGATGTGGTCTGCTGATCAAACAGGCGCTGAGGTATTCAAGGGACAACCATCCTGATGCGATCATCTTTGCCGCACGATGGCCTTTGGATTTTGAGCCCATCGAACGGGACTTGGGAAATTTCGGGAAATACACCAAAAATTTGATCGTTGTGGGCCCGGGACCGGAATTCACCGCTGACCCAAGTCGCTTCTTGCTGCGGTTTTCGGGTGGTGATGCGGTTCAATACATCAACTCGTTCCTGTTACGGGATCAGTTCGACAAGAACCAGAGGATGATAAGTTTCTTTGAAAGGTCCGGGGTTGGATTCATCAACCGGATGGAGCACTACTGCAGTCCATCGTTTTGCCCACTGACCAGCAGCGGCGAAGACCTGCTGATCTACGACTCCAACCACCTGACGGTCTCTGGCATCGTCTATCTGGGAAATATCTTGGCTGAAAAGAAAGTTCTGGAGAATTTGCTGAAGCCGCGGTGAACGCCAGAACGTTTATCTTCGAAACGCCCAAAACCGACTCAGCACAAAAGTTTGCCCGGCCGCGCACACCAGGGCC
>CAIOAQ010000582.1 GCA_903856025.1 uncultured beta proteobacterium | reverse complement strand
GACTTGCTTGCGCCTCTCGTGAAGTTGCTCCAGTGTTTGCTTTCTTGCGTTTTCTTTTTCCATGAATTTTGGATAAGCCAAGCTCACGAAAGTTCATATTTAATTGGGCCTGATCAATAGGTTTGCGCCCAAGCCCTCGACAGTAAGCTTCCGTCACGACGTACGGCACCTGTTTGCGCAGAACTGTACGGATTTCTTCTCTAAATGCATGGCCAAGCGATGGCTAAAGGGTATCGCTGGCAGGCTTCGTCAACTGTCCTTAGAGCAAGTTTGAACCCAGGTTCGCACTCCACCACCATATAAAAAAACCAGCCGGTCATCCGGTTGGTTTTTTTTGCATCTAGTCACTTGGACTTGTTTCGCAGTTCGCACCAAAGCGGACACGATCAGTGTAGATCTGGCCGGGTTGAAAACGGACACTGTCACACCCTTGACGGGTTATCATCACATTAATTCATACGGTGTCACTGTGTCGCAGAAATGAGACGGATTGAAAATGAGGGTGCTTTTGACAGTACTTATTTTTTACAAAACTTTTTAATCAATCAAATCAAACACTTAGAGTCTGGACGTGGCTCCGGTCTCGGCATCAATACACATTATCCTCATGGCCCGTTACAACGCCCCTTTAGAAATTCATGTTCATGGTCAAGTGACGCTTCGAAGCGAAGTGACCTTTGATCATTTGCAAGAAGCACTCAAACCCTTGTGGAAATACGCGGGTTCGCGGTCGCTTGCCGACGCTGCGGGCAGTTTTTACGAAGATGAACCAGGCATCAAATTCGATGCGCACGATCACCTGCTGCAAATGTGCTGGACGATTGAAGGCGACGACGATTTTCGCCAGGCGCTGGACGAGATGTGCATGAACCTCAACGAGGTCGCTCAAACAGGCGCCGCCATTGAAGTGACCTTTTACGATGCAGAGTTTGACGAGGAAGAAGAAGGCGACTCTCCCGATGCGGAGTCACGCGACGATTTCGTCATTTTGTTCATTGGCCCAGATCCGGCTTCCATCATGCAGGTGCAACGCGACCTGCTGGTGCAAGATGTGGTGAGTCTCATGGAGCGTCATTTTGACGGTGCAGAACTCGGGGGTGTGGTTGCCGCCATTGACACTTTATTCAGCCAGCGTTTTGACGAACTGGTCAGCTCCTTGCAATTGGGCAAGCCACCCCGCGGCACTGGTGGTATGGGGCACGGCGGCGGGCGAAAACCTCGTCATTTACATTGATATTTCATAGACGAAAACATGAACCAATCTGCAGTTTCTACAGCCAGCGCCGCACAGGTGCCAGCGCCAGGAAGGCCAGAAAAATTGCGGTTGGGGGATGTGCTGGTTCAGCAGCGCCTGATTTCGCAGGAGCAATTGCAGCAAACCCTTGATTTGCAGCGACAGACGGGCAAAAAAATGGGCCGTCTGCTGATTGAAACCGGTCTGATCACGGAAGAGCTTTTGGCCAACGGTTTGGCCAGGCAACTTCGCATTCCGTTTGTCAACCTCAAGACCTTTCCGTTTCGTACCGATGTGATCAAGCTGCTGCCTGAGGCGGCTGCTCGGCGTTTCAGGGCGCTGGTCCTGGAGGACAAAGGCGATACGCTGTTGGTCGCGGTGGCCGACCCGCTGGATTTGTTCGCTTTCGATGAACTCACGCGGATTCTGAAGCGCAGTATCATGATGGCCGCGGTGCCAGAGAGCCAGTTGGCGATGGCCTTTGACCGGCTGTACCGACGTACCGAAGAAATCAGCGGCCTGGCGCGGGCCCTTGAAAAAGATCTGGGTGATACGGTTGACTTTGGGGAGCTCACTGCAAGCGTTGGCACCGAAGGCGCGCCTGTGGTGCGGTTGTTGCAATCTGTGTTTGAAGATGCGATACAGGTGGGGGCATCAGACGTACACATTGAACCGCAAGAGACCAGTTTGCAAATTCGGGTGCGTGTCGACGGCGTGCTGCAAACCCAAACCGAGGCCGACAAACGCATTGGTGCACCATTGGCGCAGCGCTTGAAATTGATGGCCGGGTTAGATATTTCCGAGAAGCGCTTGCCGCAAGACGGACGCTTCAGCGTTCGCCTGCGCGACCTCACCATCGACGTGCGTTTGTCCACCTTGCCCACCACCTATGGTGAGTCTGCGGTGATGCGTTTGCTCAAGCAAGGTTCAGGCATGAAGCGGTTGGACAACATTGGCATGCCAGCCGATATTCTTAAGCGCTTTCGAGAAGTGCTCGGACGCTCCTCCGGCTTGGTGCTGGTGACAGGTCCCACGGGGTCGGGCAAAACCACCACACTTTATGCCGCACTGGCTGAAGTCAACGCTGCTGAACTCAAAGTCATTACCGTTGAAGACCCGGTGGAATACCGCTTGCCGGGACTGACACAGGTGCAGGTCAACGAGAAAATTGAATTGACCTTTGCCAAAGTGCTCAGGTCCTGTTTGCGGCAAGATCCTGATGTGATTCTTGTCGGTGAAATGCGCGACGAAGAAACTGCTGAAATTGGTCTCAGGGCGGCAATTACAGGGCACTTGGTGCTATCAACTTTACATACCCGCGATGCCATCAGCACGCCGTTTCGTTTGCTTGACATGGGCGTGCCACCGTTCATGGTCGCCACCTCCTTGCAAGCGGTGATTGCACAGCGCTTGTTGCGGCTCATTTGCACCGATTGCGCGCAGACGCATGAAGCCTCACCTCAAGAGCAGTCCTGGCTTTCCAGCATGATCAGCACCGGCGAATCGGTGAAGTCCATGCGAGGCAGGGGCTGCTCGTCTTGCAATGGCACCGGCTACGCTGGGCGACAAGGTGTCTACGAGATGCTGGAAATGGATGCCGTGCTGACCCAAGCTGCTTCGCGCTCGGATCCGGCGGCTTTCATGAAGCTGGCGCGTGAACGCATGCAGGGCCGCACCATGGCCTCACACGCATTGGAACTGGTGCGCCAAGGCCGTACCTCATTGGCAGAAGCGCTTCGCATCGGGTTTGATGTAGAAGACGCAGATGACGATGTTTCACTGAGCTGACCCACATGGCTGTTTACGCATGGCGAGGCCGCAACGCACGGGGTGAAGCGGTAAAAGGTCAGCTTGAAGCCATGACCGAAAATGGCGTCGCTGACCAACTGATATCCATGGGCGTGTCGCCCGTTCAAATCAGCGTGGTGGTTGAAGAGACCAAAACTGCTCAAGACAACTGGTTTGAGCGTATGAACCGCAAGCCGGTGGTGGTCGACGATATTCTGATGTTCTCGCGCCAGATGTACACACTCAACAAGGCAGGCGTACCCATTTTGCGTGCTTTTGCTGGGCTGGAAGCTTCCAGCCCCAAACCGGCCATGGTTGAATTGCTAAAAGACGTCCGGTCCAGTCTTGACCAAGGGCGGGAGTTGTCCGCTTCTCTGGCTCGCCATATAGATGTGTTCGGGGCGTTTTACATCTCGATGATCCGCGTCGGCGAGATGACTGGCAAATTGACCGAGGTCTTTTTGCGTTTAAACGAGCACATGGAATTTGAGCGTGATGTGCGTGAGCGCATTAAGCAGGCCTTGCGGTATCCCACATTTGTGTTGATCGCCATGGTCATTGCCGTTGTGATCCTGAACATTTTCGTGATCCCGGTGTTTGCCAAAGTGTTTGCAGGTTTCAATGCGGAGCTGCCCATCATCACCCGCGGCTTGTTGGGGTTTTCTTCCTGGATGATTGCCTGGTGGCCGGTGTTGATTGGTGGCGTGATCGGCGCGGGGATGATGGTGCGCGCCTACATCCGAACGCCTGCAGGGCGCTACAAATGGGATTCGCGCAAGCTCAAGTTGCCGATTGTGGGGCCGATCGTTCTGAAGGCCACTTTGGCACGTTTTGCACGCAGCTTTGCGCTGTCCAGTCAAAGCGGCGTGCCGCTGGTGCAGGCGTTGACCGTGGTGGCACAAACGGTGGATAACACGTTCATTGGCAGTCGCATCGAGCAAATGCGTGACGGCATCGAGCGCGGCGAAAGCATTTCTCGTTGCGCTGCGGCCACGGGCGTGTTCACGCCGGTGGTGTTGCAAATGATCAACGTGGGCGAAGAAACTGGCGAACTCGACAACTTGCTGTTTGAAATTGCGGGCATGTATGAGCGTGAGACCGACTACAACATCAAAGGCTTGTCTGCCGCGATCGAGCCCATCATGCTGGCCGTCATCGGTAGTTTGGTGTTGCTGTTGGCTTTGGGTGTGTTTTTGCCATTGTGGAATATGGGCAATGCAGCCATGGGCAAAGGCGGTGGTTAGCCGTGCCAGCTGACGTTTTGACCACAGAAAAATCATCGTTTCTGAGCGTCCGGATGGTGGAGTGGTCCGTGGTCGCTGCGCTGATTTTGATCTTGGCCGTGGTCTTCATGCACAAGGTTCGGGCGGTCCAAAGGCAAGCGGAGTTGGCAGCGGTACACAGCACCCTGGGTGCTTTGCGGACTGCGTTGGTGTTTCAGCATCTGCAAAGTCAGACGCAACATGCGTCAAAGGCCGCTGTTGTCGCGGTGACGCAACACAATCCGTTTGAACTGCTGGCGCGGCGACCTGGCAACTATTGGGGTGAGGTTGCTTCAACCAACGCGCTTGTGATACCGCCGGGAAGTTGGGTGTTTGATTCCAAATGTGTATGCATGGGGTATTTGCCCCAAGATGCCACCGAGTTTGACAGCGCCAGTGGCGACAGCATGGCTTGGTTCCACGTCAGCGCAACTGCCGCTGGGCTGTTGCAGATCACCCCGCGCGAAGCCTATGTCTGGCAGGGCGTGGTGCTGAATTAGCGAAATAGGTTGATCTAATCCATGAAATGCCGCTTTATTGCCGTTTGGACCCAAAAAGTTTACGCAATGATTCGCCTGGCTGCTATAGAATTTCAGAGTAAGTTGCTGTGTGCATTAAGTCGTTGATGTTTCGCGCAGCGCGTTTTTATTTTTTAAAAAGGTGGACAAGATGAAACAAGGGCAACGTGGCTTTACTTTGATCGAATTGGTGATGGTAATTGTGATTTTGGGCGTGCTGGCTGCAGTGGCGTTGCCTAAGTTTGTAGATTTGAGCACGGATGCCCGAACCGCTGCCGTGCAGGGTGCTGCTGGTGCGCTGTCATCGGCTGCTGCTATTAACTTTGCAACTGCTATGGCGCGAGGTGCGACTGTTGCAAGTGTTGCACGTCTTAGTACTACTGGTGCTGGCGCCTCATTGGCTACGTTTAACGGACTTGATGCCAAGTTTTCCGTGAGCGCTGACGCGAATTGTTCAATTGGTGCCGGATCCACAGCTAATGTAACAATGATTTACGCCACTGCATCTGGCGGCACCGCTGCAAACTCTGCTGTTGCGACCATTATTTGCACGGGTTGATTTTTAATAAATGAACGGCGCTATCGGGAAACCGATGGCGCTTTTTTTTTACTCTCAGGAGTTGATTTGAGTAAATTGGCTGATGCTTCTTCCGATTTGGGTGCCGTTTTTTTCAGGTGTGTGCCTAAAAGCAAACGAGGACGTGCGAACGAGGCGGAATGGGCGCGAGCCTTGGACAAGTTTTACGCAGAAGCGGATGCCATTCGGACGCGCTATTCTCTTGGGTTTATCGGGCGAGCCAGGGTAGCTTATCTGTTTCAGCGGCGTTTGCTTGAGTCAGGGTTGGACGCTGATACGGTTCGGAAAGTTGTTTTCTCTCTTGTATTCAGCTCTTTTTCAGCCAAAAAATGACCCGGCTACGTGAATGGGCTGGAAATGCAGCTCTGACCTTGCTTCAGCGTTTGGTGGGGTCGCGTGAAACGGGTGAAACCACAAAAACGACGGCAGTAGCCCAGCCCGGAGCGGCTGTACAGCAAGAAGCGCGCCTTTTGCTGCATGTTGGGTGTGGACATGCCACCTTGGACGGTATTCCTCTTGCAGGTTTTCACAATTCAAATTGGCGGGAAGTGCGTCTGGATGCCGATGAGAGTGTGGATCCGGATATTGTCGGCACCATGGTCGTTATGGATGCAGTTGCAGATGGGTTCGCTGATGCCCTCTTTTCCTCGCACGGTATCGAGCACCTGTACTGGCACGATGTGCCGCTGGCCTTGGCCGAGTTCAGGAGGGTGCTTAAAAACGATGGCTTTGTTGTCATTACCTGTCCGGATGTGCAGGCTGCAGCCAAGATGATCGCTGACGACAAAATGTTTGAAACCGCCTACCAGTCTGCCGCCGGTCCCATTACGCCGTTTGATATTCTTTATAGCTACCGTCCATTTGTTGCTGCAAATCCCGAGTGGATGTCACACCATTGCGGTTTTACACTTTCCACCCTCATGACGGTACTCAAGGACGCTGGGTTTGCTGTTGTGAGTGGTATGCGCCGCCCCAGCGGATTTGATCTTTGGGTGCTGGCCAGCAAATCACCACGCACGGCAGCCGAACTGGCTGCACTGGCTGAAGACTATTTGATTCCCAAACAGCAGAATCAGGGTACTTGATGTTTGCAGAGTGGATATTGCGCCGGGTTGCACGGTGGCTTGATCGGCGCGGCATTGGCAGCGTGGCAGATACCTTTGATCAGCGAATGGCCGGTCGTGGTGATGTCGATGCGCTGCATGACCTTGCTCGGCGTGCGCTGGGGCGTGGAGATGCCTCAGTAGCGCTGGCTTACCTGAAGGATGCTGTTCAGATCAAACCTAAAGATGCCACCCTGTGGTGCAGCTTGGGTGCAGCGCATAGACACCTCGGCGAGTATGAAGCAGCCCAGGTTGCGTATGAGGAGGCCTTGCATCTCAAGCCTGACTATGTGCAGGCATTGAGCAATTTGGGTGAATGGTGCATTGCACGAGGGCAAGCGGAGCAGGCTGTGGCATGGTTTGACAAAGCCCTTGCCGTGTTCCCCCGGTTTTTTGAGGCACGTCTCAACAAGACCGCCGCACTTTACGAACTTGCGCGCTACGCTGATGCACGCGAGCTGGCAGAGCAATTGGTGGAAGACGAGCCCAACCGGGCTGGGGCTTTTCTTAATCTGGGCAACATACTTGTTCAGACGGGAAAGGCGAAGCAGGGTGTTAAACAATACAAAAAAGCACTGGAGTTACAGCCAGGTTACCCCGAGGCGCACTTTAATCTTTCCAGTTTGCTGGGCTCCGGAGAGGACTTGGGGCACGCAATTGACTATCTTGAACGGCGCATCAAGGAGCGTGGTGACAGTGTGCAAAATTTATGCATGTTGGCATCTGCCCATAAGGCAGCAGGGCACCTGACGAAGGCAGAGGCGTTGTGTCACCGCATTCTGGAGAGACAACCAGATAACCTGAATGCACTCATTACATTGGGCGCGTGCTTGAGCACGAGTGGTGATTCATCTGCTGCCGTAAAGTTGTATGAGCGTGTAGTTGAGCTTGATAAAACTCAAACAGGGGTGGGCTCGAATATTTTGTTTGAGCACAACAATTTGGCTGGTAACGAGCGTGCTTTCGTGTTTGGCATGCATCAGGAATGGGCGCAGTGCGTTGAGCCGTCAACGCCCGTGGCCGAAGCGTACGAGCAACGCAGCCGCGACCCGGAGCGCAAGTTGCGCATAGGCTACGTTTCTGGCGACTTTATCAACCATCCGGTCGGCATGCTGTTAAG
>CAIOAQ010000581.1 GCA_903856025.1 uncultured beta proteobacterium | reverse complement strand
TGACCACTTCCATGCCCTCAGGTGCCACAGTCAGCGCGGCGTAGCCACCCGCAATGTCCGCCAGCGCGCCTACCGCACCCCCGTGAAACGCGCCTTGTTGTTGGCTGGCTTTGTCAGAAAAAGGCAGGGTGATGACACATTCACCCTCCACCACGCGCAGCAGTTCTGCCCCCAGGTGACGCATCAGTCCCTGGCGCTCCAGGCTGCGTTGCACGCGTTGTTGTGGGGTTTCAGAAGGTGTGTGGCGTGTCATGAAGAGGGGTAGTTGAGGTCAGGCTGTCGTGCGAACAGCGGGGGATTTGGCTGCAGATTTACGCAGGGACTTGGTCAGCAAGGCTTTGGCCTCGCGCTGGTGTACTTTCAGCTCATCCAGGTTGGCCTGCAGGTCGGTCATCTGGTCTTGCAACTGTTGCTGGTGGAGACTGAGCACTTCCAAAAATTTTTCCAGCTGCGCGGTGGTGTCACGCGGGCTGTCGTACATGTCGATGATTTCCTTGGCTTCCACCAGGCTCAAACCCAATCGCTTGGCGCGCAGCGTCAACTTCAAACGGGTGCGATCACGGCTGCTGTACACCCGCGTGCGCCCCCCAGGGCCGTTGCGATCGGGTTGAAGCAAGCCCATGTCTTCATAGAAGCGCATGGCACGTGTGGTCAGGTCAAATTCTTTGGCTAAATCGCTGATGCTGAAGGTGATTGCCATGGTGGGGTCTGTTTGTGTTGACGTTTACGTAAACGTCAATTATGGCGTATTTCTGATCAGCCCTTCCACAACCTGGCTGCCGTCATCAGGAGGGTCCTGTGCCGACACGTATCACTGTTTGACCTCCGCAGTCACCGCCTCACTTTGGACATCATGGTCGTAAATGCCTTCCCAGCGCTGGCCACCTTTCCAGGTGAACACGCCCCTGCCATGCTTTTTCCCCGCCTGCCATTGGCCCACATAGCGGTCCCCCGATGGCCAGATGAAGCTTCCTTCGCCGTCGGGCTCGCCATGGCGCAACTGCCCCTCATAGATCTCACCTCCGGTAAAGACCATGCGTCCCTGCCCTTGGGGCACGCCGTCGACCACTTGGCCTTCATAGACGTTTCCAGTCGCGAACTTCAACTTGCCTTGCCCATTGGGGCGCGTATTTTTCCAGCTGCCCTCATAACGTTGTCCATTGCGCCAGACATAGACGCCACGTACATCGGGATCGCCTTGTGTGAACTGGCCTTCAAACTGATCGCCTGCGACATATTGCATCCGCCCCACCCCTTGTGGCTTGCCGTCCATCACCTGACCCTCGTATTCATTGCCATTGAAAAAGTGAACTTTAGCCTGCCCCGTGGCTTTGTCCTGCACCCAATCGCCCGTGTAAGTTTGACCATTTGCCCAGACCATGGTGCCCACACCTTGGCGCTGTCCCTTGACCAAGCCACCTTCAAACACGTCTCCTGAGGCCCAGGTCACTTTGCCGGTCCCGGAAATGCTGGTGGCATTGGCATCACGCAAGAATTTCCCAACAAAACGGGTCGTTTCAACCGTCAAGTTCCCGGGCACGCCTGTTTCAACCTCAACCAGAGCGACACGAGGTGCGGCGCTGGCATGGACGACGGCATCAAGGCCTGGCCTGGATGAACTCAACACGGGCGCTTCTATAACCTTCAACGATGCGGCGGTGACATTCAACAAAGGCGCTGGTGTTTCAAGCACTGGCGGCGGTTTTGGCACATTCCGCGGTACCTGTTCTGCTGGAGGCATCTCCTTGCGTACCACCACGACCGCCGCCGGTGCGGACGGTGCCGCCGGAGGTAATCGCGCTACCCAGGGCGTTCCTCTCTCACGTGCAAGCGCGTTTGCGTTGTTGGCGGCAATTTCCAGAACGGCTGAGCCTTTGCATTTTGCCAATGCCTCCCGCCACAAAGTTTCAGCCACCATGGAGGCGTCCTGCTTGTCCTCCCGCGTGATGGTGGCCGCTGAGGCGCGTAGCCGCTGGGTGTACTCACGGGCTTTTTCAAACAAGGGCGCACAGTGCTTGGCGTTGTGCCCATCCTGCACAGACTGCTCGCGGTGCCGCCTGGCAATGTCCTGCTCACTGCCCGTGCAGCGGTCCATTGCCAAATCCCAGGTGTTTTCCGCCTTGCGGAACACCGCACTGGCATCTTCCCAGCGACGCTCGGACAGTGCTTGACGCGCGAGATCCTGCACCATGGTCGCGTTCTTGTGCGCCAGGCCGCACTGAGGGCCAGAATCAAGTTTCTCGGCCAGACGGTCCAGTATTTGCTGATCATCGTCACGATTGCGGGTCGCCCGCAGCTGGGCCTGACCGCTGCATTGAATGGCCGCCTGCGCCCACTGGTCAACCGCTTCTTTGAACAGCTTGATCTGTTCACCAAAATCGATTTTTTTTGACTGCGCAGTCATGGCGGCCAAATCAAGCGCCATGGCATGATCCGAAACCGGACCACAACCAACGATCACAGGGGGCGCCGCTGCAATTGGGGCCAGCACTGGCGCAGAAGCCGCCACTTCAGGTGACGCGGATGGTGCGCTGACTTCAGGTGCTGAGGCCGCCTGCTTCTGAGCCGGTGCCACTGGCAAGGCCGTGTCTTCTTGTGGAGGCAGCACCGAGATTCCGGAGGCAAAGCCGCCCTGCACCCGGCCATCCACCGTCTGTGCACTCATCGGCAGGGCCGCAGCGCCAAGAAGAATCCCTAAAGTCATGCCTGACCGCAGGACGGACAAATGTATGTGCATTTTCATGATGAGCCTGGCGCTACGGTGAAGAAGCCACAGGCATATTGAGCATGCCATCCACCAACCCCCGTGCAAAGGGCTGGGCGTCCAGCGCCCCTTGCGCCGGGTCTTCATAAGAAAATCCCGCCAGGGCCGAAGCCACGGGCATGTCCGCCATGGCCACCTGCAGGTCATCGGGCTTGATGCCCTGCAGAACGGCCAGAACATCGTCCCCCCGGCCACGCTCTGTGGCCAACTTGTTCAGAGACGCGAGCCGATCGGTGTCAAACAGCATTGAATTGCGCACGGCCGCCTTTTCAATCAGCTTTTGGTGCAGTGTGAAACTGGCCAACGGATCTGCATTTAAACGCTCCAGCCTCGTGTAGGCCCAAGCATCCGCCTGCTCAAACACGGTGGATGCCACCCACGCCACGCCCGACAGAGACCCGCGGTTGGCAGCCGCTGCCTGCATGGCACCCACCACCTGTTGCTGCGTCAACTTTTTGGCCGCATCGATCACGCCGTCGCGGATCTTGCTGGTGGCCTCCGCGGTGGCCTGGTCAATGAGCTGTTGCTTGAGAATTTCTGTGGCGACGCTGCCGGCAGCGGATTTGGCAGCAGCCACAGCAGCATCGGCTGCCATCGCAGCGCCTTTGATGCCCGAGGCGATGGTGAACAGGTTGTACAGCGTCCCGATCACCTTGCTGCCGTAGTGGTAGGTTTTCATTCGGGCACCCCCTTCCTCGGATACGCCTTGTGACCACAGCACCATCCACAAGGCCTCGTCATCGGACAGATCGACCCGCCCCACCTCCAGGGGATGCACACTCATCAACCAATGGTAGTCCTGGGCTTGCGGGCTGTTGGGCGGTGCCCAACGGGTGTAGCCCCGGCACACCTTCAACGGCTTGACCTTGACGGTCTTGGCGTTGACAAACTTCACGCTGAACGGCTTGCCGG
>CAIOAQ010000580.1 GCA_903856025.1 uncultured beta proteobacterium | reverse complement strand
ATCATGTAAAGTGCCATGGTGTTCATTGTCGTTTGATTCCATTTCTAAACCAGCCCTGTCGTTGTTGTCTCGCCTTGCCTTGCAATGGCAATGCCTGCGGCTCGACGCCTAGACAGGGCTGGTTTAGAAATGGAATGAGGTCTATGGAATTTTTGTTGATTGTTTTTTTGACGTTGCTCAATGGCGTGTTTGCCATGTCCGAACTGGCATTGGCGGGCAGCCGCAAATCGCGCCTGAACAGCTTGGCGGAAGAGGGCGACAAAGGGGCGCAGGCCGCCTTGACGCTGCTTGACAACCCCAACCAGTTTTTGTCCACGGTGCAAGTGGGTGTGACTTCCATCGGCGTACTCAATGGTATTGTGGGCGAGGCTGCTTTCAGTCACGGGTTGGCGACCTTTTTGCATACCTTTGGCGTGGCAGAAAAAGCCGCCGCCATTTCAGCCACCGCCATGGTGGTGACGCTGATTACCCTCACCACCATCATCTTTGGGGAATTGGTACCCAAACGCATTGGTCAGTTGCACCCTGAGGCGGTGTCGCGTTGGGTGGCTCGCCCCATGTTGTGGCTGGCCAGGGCGGCGGGGCCGTTTGTGAAAATGCTTTCAGGTTCGACGGCGGCCATGTTGAAATTGCTGCGAATTGACACCAACGCCTCGCGCCCGATGACCGAAGAAGAAATCTCCGCCAGTCTGGAAGAGGGCGTGGATGCGGGGGTGATTGAGGAACATGAACACCAAATGGTGCAAAACGTGTTTGGGCTTGATGATCGGTCGTTGATGTCGTTGATGGTGCCACGTTCCGAGGTCGATTGGCTGGACGCGTCCGCCACCGTGGCCGAAAGTCTGCGAAAAGTGGGTTCCGAGGGCGCGCAGCAAGCGCATTCCTGGTACCCGGTGTGCCGCGGTTCCCTGGACGACGTGGTGGGCAAAATCAGCGTGGCACACATGCTGGAACTGGGTACTCAGTCAGCCGGTTATCTGGAAGATTTTGTCAGCCCCGCCGTTTTTGTCCCTGAAACCCTCAGCGGCATGGAACTGTTGGAGCAATTCCGCGCCAAAGTCGGTCGCCTGGTGCTGGTGGTGGACGAATATGGGGTGGTGCAGGGCCTGTTGACCCCGCATGACTTGCTGGAGGCCATCACCGGTGAACTTCAGCCGGCGGTTAAAGCGGAAGCCTGGGCAGTGCAGCGAGAGGACGGCACCTGGTTGCTGGACGGCATGATGCCGGTGAACGAGCTCAAAGCCCGGCTTGAAATCGATGAGTTGCCTCAGGAAGAACGGGGGCGTTACAACACCTTGGCTGGTCTGTTGATGGCGGTGAGCGGCCACTTGCCCATCACGGCTGAAAAAATCAACTGTGAGGGGTGGTGTTTTGAAGTGGTTGACCTTGACGGGAAACGCATTGACAAGGTGTTGGCCAGCGTGCTGTCAAGCCCGCCCGCTCAGGCGATAAGCCAGCATGCCAAATAGTTCGTGCAGGGCGATCCTCCATTTTCTGACGCCCTCGTCCATGTTGTACTGTGACCAGGGCGTGTGTTCACCCGCACGAAAATCCACCGGGTAGGCGGTGACGTTCCAGCCGACCTTGCGAAAGCTGGCCATGGCGCGGGGCATGTGCCAGGCGGAAGTCACCACGAGCCAGGGTCTGGAAACGTCCACCCCAGGCACATGCTTGCTCAGCAGGGCGTTTTCATACGTGGTGCGTGAGGCAGATTCGAGCAGCAATTGGCCCGGTGCCACGCCTTGACTGATGAAAAAGCGTTTGGCTTGTTCGGCTTCCGACAAGTCCCCGCCAAACAGTTCACCCTCACCCCCGGTGAACAACACCAACAAGCTGGGCTGTTTTCGCAGCAAGGGCAGCACTTCAGTCATGCGTTCGGCGGCATCGTTGAGCGCGCTTTGCCCCGGCGTGGTCCAGACATAAGCGGGTTCCAGGGCACCGCCCAAAACCACCAAACCAGCGTAGGGTGGTGCGGCCAGATCCGGATTCAGTGCAGGATATTGCTTTTCAAGCTGGCGCAGCAACGCATCTGGCAGCGGCTCCCACCCCAGCGCCAGCAACAGGACCAGTGCGGTCCAACCGAACCGGCTGCCCCACACCGGGCGGGTGCGAACGCAGCAAACGGCTGCAGTGATCAGCAGGGCTACCCACGCCAGCGGCTGGGTCAGAAAGGCCAGTAATTTGGAAGTGATGAACATGGCAAGGTGCGGGTC
Organism: uncultured beta proteobacterium; assembly: GCA_903856025.1. GTDB lineage: Bacteria > Pseudomonadota > Gammaproteobacteria > Burkholderiales > Burkholderiaceae_C > Rhodoferax. The sequence continues at coordinate 4,647 of CAIOAQ010000580.1, read as the reverse complement.
AATGGTGCTCGGATTATCATCACCAAGACAGCCGGTTGGTGTTGGAACCGGTGTCTGTATTTTTGTACCCGGCGATGGCTCGGTTTTACCCGCGCAATAAAGGCAAATGGAGATGACTTCTGCAAAATGGATAGATACCCATTGTCACCTGGATGCACAAGAGTTTGGTACTCTAGCCCACGAGTTTAGGGCGCAAGCAGCTATTAATAATGTAGTGCATTGTGTGTTGCCCGCGGTGGAGGTTTCCAACTTTGAGGCGGTACGAAAGCTGGCGCATGCCACAGGCGACAGTTATTGTCTGGGGATTCATCCGCTGTACGTCAGCCGGGCGAAGGACGACGATTTGGAGCGTCTGGATGCGGCGTTGGCGCAGCACCACGATGACCCGCGCCTGGTCGCGGTCGGAGAAATTGGGCTGGATTTTTTTGTGCCCGCGCTGTGCGAGCCGCTTATGCGGGAGCGGCAGCAGCATTTTTACCAGACACAACTCCAATTGGCGCACAAACATGGGTTGGCGGTGATCCTGCACTCACGCCGATCAGTAGATCAGGTGCTCAAAGGGCTGCGCGACGTGGGCCGCAACGTCGGGCCATGGCATGGCATCGCCCATGCGTTTAATGGCAGCTTCGAGCAGGCTCAGGCCTTCATTGGCCTGGGACTCAAGCTGGGTTTTGGCGGGGCGTTGACCTATGACCGCGCCTTGCACCTGCGCCGTCTGGCCGCAGATTTGCCACTGAGCGCCATCGTGATGGAAACTGATGCGCCCGATATGCCGCCGCATTGGCTCTACAAAACCGCACAACAACGTGCCGCAGGCGAGTCGCAGGGCATCAACACACCTGGCGAACTGCCACGCGTTGGTGCCGAACTGGCAGCGCTGCGGGGCATCAGCGCGGCAGATTTGGCTGCTGCGACCCTGCGCAATGCGCTGGACGCCTTGCCTCGGTTGCAACATCTGCCGATCGGCGGCTTGCTCTAATGACAGACTTGTCCAATCTTCTGATTTCCTCAAGGTACCCCCATGACTGACACCATCATCCAGCACATTCTGGCCACTTGCCGTACCGTCGCGGTCGTTGGCCTGTCTCCCAAACCACACCGCGACAGCTTTCATGTGGCGCAATACATGCAGGCGCAGGGCTGGCGCATCGTGCCGGTGAACCCGGTCGTGGCTGCAAGTGGCGAAAAGATTCTGGGTGAGGTGGTCTACGCCACCTTGACCGATGCTGCCCGGGTTGAAAAAGTGGACCTGGTGGATGTGTTTCGTAACAGCGCTGACGTGCCACCCCTCATGGACGAGGCGATCGCCTTGAAACTGCCAGCGGTCTGGCTCCAACTGGGCGTGCGGCACGAGGGTGCCGTGGCCAAGGCGCAAGCAGCGGGCATGCAGGTGGTGCAGGACCATTGTCTGCTGGTGGAGCACCAGCGCTTGGGTCACCAGCAGGGATAATCCGGTCACTGTGAAAAAACAATCTTCCAAACTCCCTGAAGTCAATTTCTCTGACGATGGTCCGATGCGTCACCTGCACCTGGGTACCGAATGGATCCAGGGCTCGATGTACCTCGAAGACCCGATTGGCTTGGTGCATGAATACGTGCAGCGCATGATGGCCTGGTTGCTTTTTGTCGAGCCTGACTCGGTCAAAGAGCGCCATGCCATGCAATTGGGGCTGGGCGCGGGTTCGCTGACCAAGTTCTGCGCCAAAGAATTGCGCATGAAAACCACCACGATTGAGCTCAACCCCAAGGTGTTGCATGCCTGCCGTGGCTGGTTCAAGTTACCCGCCGACAACGCGCTGATGCAGGTGGTGCTGGCTGATGCCGCACAAGAAATTCTCAACCCCAAATGGTGGGGTACGGTGGATGCGTTGCAGGTTGATTTGTACGACCATGAAGCCGCTGCGCCGGTGCTCGATAGCCTGCCCTTTTACAACCATTGCCGTCGCTTGCTCAGCCCCGAAGGCAGCATGACGGTGAACCTGTTTGGTCGGGCCTCTAGTTTTGAGCGCAGTGTCGAAAAAATGACGGCGGCATTTGGCAAAGAAGCCATGTGGGCCTTTAAGCCTACGCGCGAAGGCAATACCGTGGTGCTGGCGCAGCACACGCCGAGCCGCCCCAAACGCGAGGCCTTGATGGCACGCGCGAACATCATCGAGGCGCGCTGGGGTCTGCCTGCCGATAAATGGGTCAGGGTGTTCAAGCCCTTGTCGGGATGAGCCACACTTCCAGCACCAAACACGTGCCACCACCGGTGCCGGTGGCTGAAGGTCCGCTGGATTGGCGCAGCCTGGTGCAATGGCTGCATGCCGATGCGGTGATCGATTCGGCAGAAGCCCAGCGTATCCACACGCGGTGCGCCCAGGCCGAAAGCGCGCAGCACCCCCTGCTGCGCCTGGTCAGTGTGACCGTGCACCGTGCCAGCGATGGCAAAGCGCTGGACATGGAGACGCTGACACAGTGGCTGGCCAAGCGGGTGGGACTGAGCTATTTGCGCATTGACCCCCTCAAGGTGGATGTGGGCAAGGTGGCAGATGCGATGAGCGCCGCCTATGCGGGAAGTCACAAAATTTTGCCGGTGCAGGTGACTGCGCATGAAGTGGTGGTGGCCACGGCTGAGCCCTTTTTGACCGGATGGGTGGCCGAGGTCGAGCGCCAGGGCCGGCGCAGCGTGCGGCGGGTGCTGGCAAGCCCCCTGGAAATTGCCCGTTACACCGCAGAGTTTTTTGCCCTGGCCCAATCGGTGCGAGCCGCAGCCAAAGCCGGAAGCAATGCAGGCTCCAGCTTCGAGCAGTTGGTGGAACTGGGCAAAAGCAACAAACAGCTCGATGCCAACGACCAAAGTGTGGTGCAGGTGGTGGACTGGCTGTGGCAATACGCCTTTGACCAGCGTGCCAGCGACATCCACCTGGAGCCGCGCCGTGAGCAGGGCGTGATCCGTTTTCGCATTGACGGGGTGCTGCACCCGGTTTACCAGATGCCCATGGGGGTGCTGGTGGCCATGACCGCACGCATCAAACTGCTGGGACGCATGGACGTGGTGGAAAAACGCCGCCCGCAAGATGGCCGCATCAAGACGCGCAACCCGGGGGGTGACGAGGTGGAGATGCGCATTTCCACGCTGCCTACCGCGTTTGGCGAAAAGATGGTGATGCGTATTTTTGACCCGGACACCACCGTCAAAGACCTGAGTGCCCTGGGTTTCTCGGCACACGATGCGCAGCGCTGGGAGGCATTGGTCAAACGCCCGAATGGCATCATTTTGGTGACCGGCCCCACCGGATCTGGCAAAACCACCACGCTGTATTCGACCCTGAAGCGGATTGCTACCGAAGAAGTGAACGTGAGCACGGTAGAAGACCCGATTGAAATGATCGAGCCTTCTTTCAATCAAACCCAGGTGCAGCCGCAGCTGGATTTTGGATTTCCAGAGGGCTTGCGCGCCCTGATGCGGCAAGACCCGGACATCATCATGGTGGGTGAAATCCGCGATCAGGCCACCGCCGAGATGGCGGTGCAGGCAGCGCTCACCGGGCATTTGGTGTTCAGCACCCTGCACACCAACGACGCGCCCAGCGCAGTGACCCGTTTGATGGAGTTGGGCGTGCCCGCCTACCTCATCAACGCGACTTTGCTGGGCGTTCTGGCGCAGCGTTTGGTGCGCACCCTGTGTTCTCGGTGCAAAGTGCCTGATCCTGAAGCCACGCGTGACACGCTGGCGGAGGTGGTGAAACCCTGGCAGGTCAATGGCACCTACAAGCCATTCAAGGCCGTAGGTTGTGTGGACTGCCGCATGACCGGGTTCATGGGTCGCACAGGCTTGTATGAATTGTTGGTGGTGAGCGAAGACTTCAGGCAAAAAATCAACCGCGAACCCAACGCCGATGCGCTCAAACGTCAGGCGATCGCCGACGGCATGCGTCCGCTGCGCCTGGCCGGTGCCCTGCGGGTCGCAGAAGGACAGACGGTGCTGGAAGAAATCCTCTCCAGCACGCCCACATTGACCTGAGCATGGCCGCCCGAATGAACAGCGCAAAGATGTTGGTGTGTTTTTGAGCTTCTGGTTGCTTGATTATTTTTAATAAATCGGCCTCTACCCCTCATGAATAAAGTGGATGCAGCTCCCAAAGGCATAGCGGGTGGTCTGGTACTGGCGACCCTCGGTGCGATCGCCTTCAGCGGCAAGGCGATCATTGTCAAGCTGGCGTACCGTTATGGTGTGGACGCGGTGACGCTCATCATGTACCGCATGCTGTTTGCGCTGCCGATATTTGCGGTGATGGCGTGGTGGTCCAGTCGGGGCAAGGCCGCGTTGACCCGTCAGGATGTCTGGGGCATTCTGGGCTTGGGTTTCACCGGCTACTACCTCGCCAGCTTTCTGGATTTTGCGGGGTTGGCGTACATCAGCGCCTCACTTGAACGGCTGATTTTGTACCTCAACCCCACGCTGGTGCTGCTGCTGGGGCTGGTGCTTTACAAGCGCCATATCAACCACCGTCAGGTCTTGGGCATGGTGATCAGTTATACCGGGGTGATTCTGGTGTTTGGTCACGAGATCAACTTCGCTGGAACCGATGCCGCGCTGGGCGCATTGCTGGTGTTTGGCAGCGCCGTGAGTTATGCGATTTACCTCAGTTTCAGCGGTGAACT
>CAIOAQ010000579.1 GCA_903856025.1 uncultured beta proteobacterium | reverse complement strand
GACCGATTTCACCATCGCTGATTTTGTGGCTGACCAGCGCGCGCCCACCCCCACGGCGGCGGCCGAACTGGTGTCAGAGCCACAAGAAGCCTGGCTCAACACGTTGAACCATCAACAGCGCCGCTTGCATGACGCTTTGATGCGACACCTGGATCGGCAAAGTCAGCGGCTCGATACCGTCGCCGCGCGTCTGGGGCGCCCCTCCAACCGCTTGGCAGCGCTGCGTTTGCGTCTGGCGGGTCTGGAGCAAGGCCTTCAGTCCGGCATGAGGCAGGCCCTGGCGCAGCGCCACGAGCACCTGATTCACTGGGGGCCGCGCTTGCTGCAAGCCTTGCAGCGGGGCACGCAAAGCCAGGCGCAGCGGCTGGAGCGAGCGAGCTTGCGCCTGGAACTGCTCGATCCCAAGCTGGTGCTGCAGCGTGGCTATGCGTGGCTGAGTGATGCTCAGGGCCAGGCCATCAGTTCCTGTCAGCAGACCCATGTGGGGCAGGCTGTGACCGCTACCCTTGCGGATGGTACGGTTGATTTGACGGTGTCAAGCTCAAATCGCTGAAAGTTTTTAGAATATTTTTTTAACCCAACATCGAAAGATTTTCATGGAACACACCCTGCCCGCCCTGCCTTTTGCACTGGATGCATTGGCCCCTCACTATTCCAAGGAAACCCTGGAATTCCATTATGGCAAGCACCATAACGCCTACGTGGTGAATCTCAACAACTTGCAAAAAGGCACCGAGTTTGAAGCGATGGATCTCGAATCCATTGTTAAAAAAGCCAGCGGTGGCATCTACAACAACGCGGCGCAAATCTGGAACCACACTTTTTTCTGGAACTGCATGACCCCCAACGGTGGTGGTGAACCTACTGGTGCCTTGGCGGCCGCCATCAACGCCAAATGGGGTTCTTACGCAGCGTTCAAAGAAGCTTTTGTCAAATCGGCTGTCGGCAACTTTGGCTCAGGCTGGACCTGGCTGGTGAAAAAGGCCGATGGTTCGGTCGATATCGTCAACATGGGAGCGGCCGGTACGCCGCTGACCACCGCCGACAAAGCCTTGTTGACGGTGGACGTGTGGGAGCATGCCTACTACATCGACTACCGCAATTTGCGTCAAAAGTACGTTGAAACTTTCCTGGGCAATTTGGCCAATTGGCGTTTTGCTGAAGGTAACTTCGCTTAAAAATCTTTCGTCAGCGCTGGCAAGCGCGTTGGATAAGTTGCCGTCAAGGTGTCCTACCCGGTGGGTGGTGCACTCTGACGGCAAATTTTTTTGGCGACTACGCCTTGATGCAGTGTGTTTCAGTGGGCGGACTGTTTACCCGGTGCAACATGGGATGCGGCATAAGCCATGAACGCGTCCACCGGCAGCGGGCGGCTGTAGAGGTAACCCTGCAGCAGGTCGCAGCGATGCACCGTATGCAACACATAGCGCTGGGCATCGGTTTCGACGCCTTCGGCCACCACCTTAAGTCGAAGGTTGTGGGCCAGACCAATCGTCGCCGCACAGATCGCCACCGCGTTGTCACTGGACTCGATGTTCATGACAAATCCTTTGTCAATTTTGAGCTGGTCGAGCGGCAACCGACTCAGATAGGCAAGTGACGAGTAGCCCGTGCCGAAGTCGTCCAGTGAAAATCCGACGCCGACAGACTTGAGCGCCACCATTTTCGCAATCACGTCCTCGACGTTGTCGACCAGCAGGCTCTCCGTGAGTTCCAGCTTCAGACGGTCGGCGCGTGCACCCGTGCGCTCCAGCACCGACAGGACTTGGCTGACAAAGTCGCTTTGCTTGAATTGGCGGGCACTGACGTTCACTGCAACGCACAAATGTGAAAGCGCAGCTTGGTCGGTCCATTGCGCCAATTGCGTGCACGCACTCTCCAGTACCCAAAGCCCCAAGGGCAAAATCAGCCCGGTTTCTTCAGCCAGGGGGATAAATTCTGCGGGGGACACGATGCCGCGCTGTGGGTGTTGCCAGCGCACCAGTGCTTCGGCACCCGCGGTATGGCCATTGCCGTCAACCTGCGCTTGGTAATAGAGCACAAGTTGGTTATCTGTCAAAGCCAGGCGCAAGCCCGCCTCCAACGCGGCGCGTTCAAGCACAATTTTTTGCATGGCAGGGTCAAAGAACCGCAGCAGGTTGCGGCCCTTGTCCTTGGACTGGTACATGGCCAGATCGGCCTGCTTGAGCAAGTCTTCGATGGCGATCTCGTGGCCGCCAAAGACGGTGGCACCGATGCTTGCTGAATTGTGGTGATGCAATCCGTCCAACTGATAGTTTTGATTGAGCTCAGCCAGTATTTTTTCGCCAATGTCCTTGGTGACAGCCGCTACGTCCTGGGCGTTGTCGCCCAGATTTTTCAACACCACCACAAACTCATCGCCGCCCAGCCGCGCGACGGTGTCACCCTCGCGCACGCATGCG
>CAIOAQ010000578.1 GCA_903856025.1 uncultured beta proteobacterium | reverse complement strand
TTATCTGCATGTGCAAGTGGCTCTCACAGCCCAAAGCCAGCAGACTTGGGGGCTGATCCGGCGATGGTTTCGGTGCATCTTGCCTGGACAGGCAAAATAGGCGCTGTAGACTTTCCACTGCAGGCTAAAGTCAGTGGCCAGAGTGTGACCGTTGCAAGTTCTGACGGGGTGGTGGTGTCGATAGATGCTCGCACCGGCGCTGATTTGTGGCGTACCGGTGTCGGTTCGGCCATTTCGGCTGGTGTCGGGAGCGACGGGCATTTTGCTGCGGTGGTGACTCGCTCCAATGAATTGGTGGTCCTCGAAAAAGGATTGCTGATCTGGCGCTCGCAACTATCATCTCAGGTATTTACTGCTCCGTTGATTGCAGGAGAGCGTGTTTTTATCTTGGGCGCAGACCGCAGCTTGGCTGCGTTTGATGCAAAAAGTGGCCGCAAGCTCTGGCGTCAACAACGTGCGGGTGACGCTTTGGTGTTGAGGCAACCCGGCGTCTTGATGGCCATGGGCAACACGCTACTGGTTGGACAATCCGGGCATTTGACAGGAGTGAATCCAGCCAACGGTAATGTGGTCTGGGATGCGCCAGTGGCCACGCCACGTGGCACCAACGATATCGAGCGTTTGGTGGATTTGGTCAACGGTTCCAGCCGTCAGGGTAACGAGGTTTGTGTACGCGCCTTCCAGGCCGCCGTAGGATGCGTTGATGCCGTCAACGGCACGGTGTATTGGAAAAAGTCGGCAGCTGGTGCTGTAGGATTGAGCGGTGACGACATGCGAATTTACGGCGTTGAAGAAGATGGTCGAATTTTGGCGTGGAAGCATTCTGACGGTGAGGTTCTTTGGACTTCAGACCGTTTGCGTTACCGTAGTTTGACTGCACCTCTGGTATTGGGTCGTTCGGTTGTCGTCGGGGATGAATCCGGACAAGTTCATTTATTGGCTCGTACTGATGGTTCAATTTTGAAGCGGTTGAATACAGATGGGTCTGCGATCAAGGTGACTCCTGTTGACGCAACCGGCACCTTGGTTGTTGTCACGCGTCATGGTGGCGTTTTTGGTTTCCGGCCCGAATAGTGCGGATCACCTTTTTAACCCGAGAATTCTCCTGATGAAACCTGTTTTGGCTTTAGTTGGCCGCCCCAACGTTGGAAAGTCGACGTTGTTCAACCGGTTGACCAAGTCGCGTGATGCCATCGTGGCCGATTTTGCGGGGCTGACCCGTGATCGACATTACGGTAACGGCAAGCAGGGCAAGCACGAGTACATTGTGATTGATACCGGCGGTTTTGAACCCGATGCAACCACCGGCATTTACAAGGAAATGGCCAAACAAACACGTCAGGCGGTTGCGGAATCCGACGTTGTAATTTTTGTTGTGGATGCACGGGCGGGTGTGTCTTCACAAGACCATGACATTGCCAATTACCTTCGGCGTTTGGGTAAGCCATGTTTGCTCGTTGCCAACAAGGCTGAGGGCATGCTCGAAGGCGTGCCGTTGGTAGAGTTTTACGAGTTGGGATTTGGGGAGGTGCTTGCTGTTTCTGCTGCGCACGGGCAGGGCATTCGTACTTTGATTGACATGGCTTTCGCGCCACTGAATCTGTCCGACGAGGAGATTGAAGAGGTTGAACAACCTGGGGTCATAAAACTTGCAGTCGCAGGCCGCCCTAATGTTGGCAAATCGACTTTGATCAATGTTTGGCTAGGTGAAGAGCGTTTGGTGGCCTTCGATTTGCCAGGTACCACGCGTGATGCCATTTCTGTGCCGTTCGAGCGCAATGGTCAAAAGTTCGAGTTGATTGATACCGCTGGTCTGCGCCGCCGAGGCAAGGTATTTGAAGCCATTGAGAAATTTTCGGTTGTCAAAACGTTGCAAGCTATTGAATCTGCCAACGTGGTGCTATTGCTGATTGATGCGACACAAGGTGTCACTGATCAGGATGCCCATATTGCCGGCTATATTCTTGAAAACGGCCGTGCCGTGGTGTTGGCTGTAAATAAATGGGATGCAGTGGATGAGTACCAGAGAGAGTTGGTTAAGCGGTCGATTGAAACACGGCTTCCGTTCCTGAAATTTGCCAACATGCATCTGATTTCTGCACAAAAACGTCAAGGATTGGGGCCGTTGTGGGCATCAATTGCGCAGGCATACAAGGCAGCCAATTGCAAGATGTCGACGCCAGTTCTAACGCGTTTGCTGCTTGAAGCGGTGCAGTTTCAAAGTCCAAAACGTGCTGGCATGTATCGCCCCAAGCTTCGTTATGCGCATCAAGGCGGCATGAACCCGCCCGTGATTGTGATTCATGGCAATTCACTCGATCACGTCACGGACGCCTATAAACGTTTTCTTGAAGGTCGTTTTCGTAAAGAATTTGACCTTGTGGGGACTCCCCTCAGAATTGAATTCAAGCTATCAATCAACCCATTCACAGATAAATCAGATTGATGCTCTCGAACCCGTCACGACCATCAACAACTTTATTGTGGAATTGGTCAAGTCGTAGAGCAAATGCCGTTTGGGCTGTGTTATCGTTTCCACCTCTTAAATTTCCAGAACACGGAGAATATCGTGAGCAATAAAGGCCAGTTATTACAAGACCCTTTCCTGAACGCATTGCGTCGGGAGCACGTGCCAGTGTCTATTTATCTGGTTAACGGGATCAAGCTTCAAGGTCAGATTGAATCGTTTGATCAATATGTCGTTCTGTTGCGCAACACTGTGACGCAAATGGTTTACAAACATGCGATTTCGACCATTGTTCCTGGACGAGCTGTAAATTTTGCTGCTGGCGAGGGTGACCAACCTGCAGCAGTCTGATACCAAAGGCGCCCCTACCTTGCTGGTTGGGGTGGATTTTGGGCTTCCCCACTTTGATGACGAACTAGAAGAACTGGGTCTACTGGCGCAGACGGCTGGTTTGCGGCCTGTCGCACGGGTAACGTGCAAGCGCCGCGCCCCAGACGCAGCCTTGTTCATCGGAAGCGGCAAAGCCGACGAGATCAAAGAATTGGCGCTGCAGCTTGGTGCGCAAGAGGTCTTGTTTGATCAGAGTCTGAGTCCAGCACAACAACGCAATCTTGAGCGCCACCTGGAGTTGCCGGTCAACGACAGAACCTTGCTGATTCTTCAAATATTCAGCCAGCGTGCGCGCAGCCATGAAGGCAAATTGCAAGTGGAATTGGCCCGTCTGCAGTACCTGAGTACGCGTTTGGTGCGGCGTTGGTCACACTTGGAGCGGCAAAGTGGTGGTATTGGCCTGCGGGGTGGTCCGGGCGAAACACAGATCGAGCTCGATCGTCGAATGATTGGTGACAACATCAAACGAATCAAGGAGCGCCTGGTCAAGGTCAAACGTCAACGCCAAACACAGCGCCGTCAACGTGATCGACGAGATACATTCAACATTTCGTTGGTGGGTTACACCAATGCGGGTAAGTCAACGCTGTTCAATGCACTTGTAAAAGCTCGAACCTATGCGGCGGACCAGTTGTTTGCAACGCTTGATACCACCACACGTCAGCTTTATTTGGGTGAAATGGGGCGCACGGTTTCTTTGTCAGATACGGTGGGTTTCATCCGCGATTTGCCACACGGTTTGATCGATGCATTTCAGGCTACATTGCAGGAGGCGGTTGATGCAGATTTGCTGCTGCATGTGGTGGACTTCTCTAGCCATGAGCATGTGGAGCAAATTGCGCAGGTGCAGCGGGTGCTTGCTGAAATTGGTGCCGCAGATATACCGCAATTGCTGGTATTCAACAAAATTGATGCGGTAGCCGCAGAAAACCAGCCTGCGACGTTCCATGATGTATACGACCTTGACGGTGTGCCCACACCAAGGGTATTTATCAGTGCACAGCAAGGATTAGGACTGCCGGCGTTGCGTCAGTTGTTGGTTGAGCAGGTCTTGGCAGCAAAGGCATCCACAATTTCTGAGCCACATTTCCCTCCAAGTGATGAGGCTGCAATGTGATTCGGCACAATCCGGTCTGTAAATACAAGAGTTGATTTGATGAAACTTTCATTTTCCACCTTCAGTCTGACGGCATTGCCACAACGCTTGCGGGGCATGTTTAACCTCAACGATCCCCGCTGGGGACGAAGTGAGGACAAGCCCACGGAGCCTGTCGAGCCTGATGGCCCCCAAGTAAAGCCGCCAGAGTCTGGTGCGCCCAAGCCGGAAGACCGTGGTCCGCGACGTAATCCAACGCAAGGCCCTCCCGATCTCGATGAGATGTGGCGCGATTTCAATCGGAAACTTGGCGGTTTGTTTGGCAACAACAAAAACGGTGGACGCGGTAACACGCCAGGCAATGGCGTTGGCTCTGGTGGCGGAGGATTCCAGCCAGATATGAAGAGTGCAGGTGTTGGCGCTGGTTTGGTGTTGGCTGTTGCAGCTCTTATTTGGTTGGGCACGGGATTTTTTATCGTGCAAGAAGGTCAACAGGCCGTTATTACCCAGTTCGGCAAATACCACGGCACCGTCGGTGCTGGTTTCAATTGGCGCTTGCCCTATCCTATCCAGCGACACGAGCTTGTTTTTGTGACACAAATTCGCTCAGTGGATGTCGGGCGTGATGTAGTCATCAAAGCGACCGGGCTGCGTGAGTCAGCGATGCTGACTGAAGACGAAAACATCGTGGAGATCAAATTTGCAGTGCAATACCGCCTCAACGATGCGCGAGCTTTTTTGTTCGAGAGCAAGAACCCGGCTGATGCAGTCGTGCAGGCTGCCGAAACTGCAGTTCGCGAGGTGGTTGGCAAGATGAAAATGGACAGCGCGCTGTCTGAAGAACGTGACCAGATCGCTCCCCGTGTTCGTGCAATGATGCAAAAAATCCTGGACCGCTACAAAGTTGGCATTGAAGTGGTGGGCATCAATTTGCAGCAAGGTGGTGTGCGCCCGCCGGAGCAAGTTCAAGCCGCGTTTGACGATGTGCTTAAGGCAGGTCAAGAGCGCGAACGGGCCAAAAATGAGGCGCAAGCCTATGCCAATGATGTGATTCCACGTGCTGTGGGCGCAGCGTCCCGACTGAAGGAGGAAGCTGATGCCTATAAGTCGCGTATTGTTGCTCAGGCGCAGGGCGACGCACAGCGCTTCAAGTCGGTTTTGACCGAGTATCAAAAGGCCCCGCAGGTGACGCACGATCGTATGTACATCGATGCCATGCAGCAGATCTATACCAACGTAACCAAAGTGGTGGTGGATTCCAAGCAAGGCTCGAATCTTTTGTATTTGCCACTGGACAAGCTGATTCAGATGACCGGTCAGGTGTCTGAAGACGTGTCAAGTGCCACCGCCCCAGTTGCCGTATCAGGCGCTACAACCACTTCCACACCTGCAGCAGCAGATGTGCGTACCCGCGACGCGGCCCGCGGCCGTACGCGCGAAACCCGATAGGAGCCACGCATGAATCGCCTGGGATTTGTTATTTCGAGCCTGTTGTTTTTATTGGCAATTGCCAGTTCAACGCTTTTTGTGGTGGATCAGCGCCAATTTGGTGTGGTGTTTGCTTTGGGGCAGATCAAGGATGTGATCACCGAGCCGGGTTTGAATTTCAAACTTCCGCCACCCTTCCAGAACGTGTCTTACATTGACAAGCGATTGTTAACGCTGGACAGTTCCGACAATGAACCCGTGTTGACTGCAGAGAAGCAACGCGTGGTGATTGATTGGTACGTGCGTTGGCGCATCTCTGAACCCACTGAATACATTCGCAATGTGGGAACTTCAGAAGCGGCTGGCGCGAGTCAACTCAATCGCGTGGTACGCAATGCGTTTCAGGAAGAGGTCAACAAACGCACTGTTAAAGAGTTATTGTCGGCCAAGCGCGAAGAGGTAATGAACGACGTCAAGAAAGAAGTTCTGAGTCAGGTGCGTGGGGCCAAACCTTGGGGTGTGGATGTGATCGATGTGCGTATTACGCGGGTTGATTATGTGGATGCCATCACTGAATCGGTTTACCGTCGTATGGAAGCAGAGCGCAAGCGGGTGGCCAACGAGTTGCGGTCCACTGGTTTTGCCGAGGGTGAAAAAATTCGCGCTGATGCGGATCGTCAACGTGAAATCACTGTGTCAAACGCCTATCGTGATGCTCAGAAGATCAAGGGCGAAGGCGATGCGGGTGCCGCGCATTTGTATGCGGAGGCATTTGGTCGAGATCCCCAGTTTGCACAGTTTTACCGCAGTCTGGATGCCTACAAAGCCTCATTCGCCTCCAAGAGCGATGTGATGGTGTTGGATCCTTCGAGCTCGGATTTTTTCAAATCGATGCGTGGCGGTGCACCGGTCAGTTCCAAAAAGTAACCCTGGAGCAAGCTTGGACAGCACCACCTTTTGGCTGGCTTTTGCCCTCGTTCTGGTGATTGAAGGTTTTATGCCTTTTGTTTCACCGGTCACTTGGCGCAAAACGTTCATACAAATCCTTCAGCTATCCGACGGACA
>CAIOAQ010000577.1 GCA_903856025.1 uncultured beta proteobacterium | reverse complement strand
GCCCTCGTCTGGCCGAACTGTTGCGGCGGGTCGATATTTACTCCGCCAAACTGAGTCGGCGCGGTTCGCGGCAATCGGTAACGCCAGCAATGGCCGCACGGGATGCCTGCCTGGATGCCAGCGGGCATCCGGACAGCATTGGCGCAACCCTGTTGAGGGTCGTTGGACTGTATCCGCCGGGTACGTTTGTGGAGTTGGTGAATGGTGAGTCTGCCGTGGTCATCGTGCGCGGAGCCAAAGCGCATACACCCATTGTTGCCAGCGTGCGACACAAGGATGGTGGCCTGCTGATGCAGCCTGTGCGCCGAGATACCCTCCAAATGGGCTTTGCGGTGAAGCGTGGCATACAGCCAAGCAGCGTTCGGGTGTTACTGAATCACCTGCGCATCCTGGCCTGCGCATAGACCATCATGTTCAAGCACGCGGCAAATGCTGTTGCGTCCAGCGCACGATGTCGGCCGCCCCCATGGCACCGGCCTGACGTGCCACTTCACGGCCATTGACAAACAGCGCCAGCGTCGGAATGCTGCGGATGTTGAAACGCGTACCAAGTTCGGGCTCAGCCTCGGTGTCCACCTTGGCCAAGCGCACCAACGGTTCAAGTTGGCTGGCCGCCTGCTCAAATGCAGGTGCCATTTGGCGACACGGTCCACACCACGGCGCCCAAAAATCCACCAACACCGGGATCTGGCTACGGCTGATGTGACGCTCAAAATTGGCCCCGCCCAACATCACCGGATGCGCATCAAACAAAGGTTTATGACAACTACCGCAATGGGGCGCGCTGTCCATTTGCGCGCGCTTGATGCGGTTGGTGGTGTGGCAATGGGGGCAAACAAGGTGCAGTGAATCCGTCATGAGGAACCCTTTCTGCAGTCCCAGATGACGCCTCAAACGCAAATATCAAGAGCCTGTGCAACGGGCCGAGGTGCCAAACGCCTAGACAAATCACCAACCCTCTTCAAAGGAATTTGGCAAGGGCCGCCGCCACCATGCTCAGAATGATAGTTGTCGTTAACGGTATGAAAAATTCACGCCCAAAAATCTTGAACCGCAAGTCGCCAGGCAGCCTGCCAAACCCGAGTTTTTGCAACCAGGGTGTCATGCCGTTGATCAAAATCAGGGCCAGCAACACCACGATCAACCAGCGAAACATGGGCAGCCTTAAAGCTTGTGGGTTTTGTCGCCCATCTCAAAGCCAATGGCTTGCCAGGGCTCCCCCTTGTAAAAGCCGATCACTTTGAAAAGTTCGCCCATCTCATGCTCCATGATGAGCTTTTGCGCCATCACCCGCACCGGCTGGGTGGCCGCCTGCAGGTGCTCCAGAAAACCGCAGTTCATCAAAAACCGCGCTTGGTTGCAGTAACCCAGCACGTCCAGCCCGGCCTCGTTACCAGCCAACGCCACACCGGTGAAGTTGACATGCGCCGTGATGTCTTTTTGGCCGACACGGCTCAAGGGGTCTTCATCGAGCTGGTGCGCCTGGTGGCACATCACCGTGCCCATGTGGCGCTGCGGGTGGTAGTACTCGGCTTCGGGGAAACCGTAGTCGATCAAAAACACCGCGCCTGCGGTCAACTTCTCGCCCAACGTGCGTACAAACGATTCGCCCTGGGGATGGATCTCGGTCAGGAAATCATGGTCGCCCATCACCTCCACCGGCGGGCGCAATTCGGTGGCGCGGTCTTGCCAGCCGAACACCGCATCGCCATTGGCGTCCTGAGCGGCCACCACCACGCCACGCTCGTGCCAGATGGTGCTCACGCGCGCCAGCAGCTTCACTGGCATGGCATCCAGCACCTCATTGCCCAGCACCACGCCGCGCATGTCACCGGGCAACGCATCCACCCAGCGCACCTGCGCTGCAAATTCAGCCAGCGTGGCCTGTTGGCGAGCACGCAAGCTGCTTGAAATATCCACAATGGTGTAGCGCGGCAGGGCCACGCCTTGCGCCTTGAACGCCTGCAACACCTGCAATGCCAGGGCACCGGAGCCTGCGCCAAACTCCCACACCTCGTTGGTGCCGGTCACGTCCAGCGCCTGCATGACCTGTTTGGCCAGCGTCCAACCAAACAGCGGCGTGATTTCTGGTGAGGTGACAAAGTCGCTGCCAGCCACCTTGACGCCGCCTTGCACGGTGTAGGGCATGGTGCCAAATTTGGTGCTGCCGTGGGCATAGTAGCCCAGGCCAGGGGTGTACAGCGCATGGTTCATGAACCCATCAAAACCGATCCAGCCGCCGGCGTCTTGAATCGCCTGCGCCATGTGACTTGAGAGCTCGCTCGTTAAACTTGGGGGTGTTGTCATAGTCTGGAATTGTCCACGAATGTCTCTCACCCATGCCCCTGCCCTGTCGGCATCACCGAATCAACCTACCGTGCTGGTCACCGGTGCGGCCAAGCGGCTTGGCCGCGAAATTGCCCTGACGCTGGCGCGCGCGGGCTGGCGGGTGGCGGTGCATTACCGGGATTCAGTCGAAGATGCTCGTAAAACTGTAGCTGAATGCGCAAATTTGGCGGGGGCTAGCGCCTCATTTCGTTCAAACCTTGGGAACGAGACGGCAGTGCGCAATCTGTTGCCCACGGTGATCGAAAAACTGGGTTATGTCGATGCCGTGGTCAACAGTGCCTCTACGTTTGAGCATGACACGCCAGAGACCTTCACCTTCGCGGCCATGGAAAAACACCTGCGCGCCAACACTGGCGCGGCCATCTTGCTGAGCCAGGCCCTGCACGCGCATCTTGAAACACGCGGCGATGCCACCGGTGCCGTGGTCAACCTGCTGGACCAAAAACTGTGGAACCCCAACCCCGATTTTGTCAGCTACACCCTGTCCAAAGCGGCACTGGAATCCGCCAACACCATGCTGGCGCTGGCGCTGGCCCCGCGTGTGCGGGTGGTGGGCGTGGCCCCCGGCCTGACCCTGACCAGCCACATGCTCAGTCCGGACAAATTTGAGGCGCTGCACAAGCTTGCGCCGCTGGGGCGCTCGTCCTCTGCGCAAGATGTCGCCGCCACAGTTGCATTTGCGTTG
The DNA here is from genome assembly GCA_903856025.1 of uncultured beta proteobacterium. Classification (GTDB taxonomy): domain Bacteria; phylum Pseudomonadota; class Gammaproteobacteria; order Burkholderiales; family Burkholderiaceae_C; genus Rhodoferax. The sequence goes on along the minus strand of CAIOAQ010000577.1, from coordinate 51 downwards.
GGCAATGCGTCGATCACCGGCACCACCCTGATGGTCGATGGCGGTCAGCAT
>CAIOAQ010000576.1 GCA_903856025.1 uncultured beta proteobacterium | reverse complement strand
AGGCGCAACTGCTGCGCCTGCAAGCGCCGCACCGCTGGCCAGCACCCCTTTGAGAAAGTGGCGACGAGAGTCCATGGTCAGACCCCTGCTTTGTCTGAGCTGTTTTGGCTTGGTGCCGCACGCTCTGCCTCTTCGGCGGCGTGAGAGAGCCCCAAGTTGCGGGCCAGCATGGCGGCACCCCCGGCGGCAGCGCCTGCCAGCGCTGCTAAGGCAGCGGCGGAGGCAAAGTTGGCTCCCTTGCCGTTTTCTTCAACGATGCGCGGGTATTGCTGGGGCGGTGACACGTTCGCCAATTTGGCGACCATGTGAATGGGCTTGGTGAAGCCCACACCTTGCTCTGTGCATCCAATGCAAGGGTGCCCGCAGCCTACCGGCCAGTTGTTTTCGCCGGCATCACCAAATCCGATGGTGGAACAGTTGGCATAGGTTTCTGGGCCTTTGCAACCCAGCTTGTACAGGCAATAACCTTGGCGGTGGCCCGCATCACCAAATTCCATGGCAAAGCGACCGGCATCAAAGTGGGCACGGCGTTCGCAGTGTTCGTGGATCAGACGCGAATAGGCAAATTTGGGGCGTCCAAGCTTGTCCACTTCAGGCAACTTGCCAAACGTCAAAAAGTGCACCACTGTGGCCAAGAAGTTGTAGGGGTTGGGTGGGCATCCCGGTATGGTGACCACGGGTTTGCCCAACACTTCACTTACACTCGACGCGCCGGTGGGGTTGCCACCGGAGGACGGCATGCCACCCCATGAGGCACAAGAGCCGATGGCAATGACTGCTGCTGCATCGGCGGCACACTCTTTGACCAGGTCGATGGCTTTGTGGCCGCCAATCTTGCAGTAAATGCCGTTGTCTTTAACCGGAATGGCACCTTCGACCACGAGCACATATTTGCCTTTATTGGCTGCCATGGCGGACTTGCGGGCGGCTTCGGCCTGATGTCCGGCTGCAGCCATGAGGGTTTCGTGGTAATCGAGCGAGATCACATCCAGAATCAGCTTTTCGAGCGTCGGGTGCTCGGCGCGTAGCAAGGACTCAGAGCAGCCCGTGCATTCCTGGAAATGCAACCAGATGACCGAAGGCCTCTTTGCAGATTCGATGGCTTTGGCCACGGCTGCATCCGCGCCTTTGGCTAAACCCATCGTGGCCGCCAGTGTGGCGCAAAACTGAAGGTAATCGCGCCGTGACATGCCGAGACGGTTCTCAATGCCGCTCACCGTGCTGCGCCCAAGCTCAAATATTTCGCTGATGTTGCCCATGTTGTCTCCTCGTAAAGTCTGACCCTGTACGGGCCTGATCTGAGGCATTAATGCAATTTGCGAGCCAGGCAATTTACCGCATATTTTTGATCAACATCAAGGGTTTACCCGGACAAATTTCCGGTGTAAAAAGTTGTGAATGGGTAGTGACTAACCGCCAAGCTAACCATTTGTATCGAACCCTTTTAAGCGCTGAAAAGGGGCTCCTATACTGCGTTGGTAATTGGAGAATTCCCATGGAACGCATCACCATTTCCATTGATACCGCCTTGGCTGCGGAATTTGATCAACTGATTTCTGCTCGTGGCTATAAAAATCGTTCTGAAGCTGTTCGTGACTTGGTGCGTTCACATCTGGAAGCCCAACGGCAGGCGCATCCTCCGGCCGGGCATTGCGTGGCGAATCTGTCGTATGTGTACAACCACCATGAACGCGATCTGGCGGAGCGACTGACGGCGTTGCAACACGACCAACATGACCTGACGGTGGCCACGCTGCACGCGCATCTGGACCATGACAACTGCCTGGAAAGCGTGATCCTGCGGGGTGCCACTTCAGCGGTGCGCGCTTTCTCTGATGCATTGATGGCACAGCGTGGTGTGCGCCATGGGCAACTCAATGTGGTGGCGGTGGAGGTTGTGGGTGAGCATACGCATGCCCATGAGCATCCACATCCCCATCCTGAGACTCAATCCCACGGCGCTGGGGTAGGCGAATCGGCGCAGCCGCATATCCATCTCAAGCCAAAAACCTGAGTCAGGTGTGCTTCTGCAAGCCCAGCGGCAGCTCAAGATGACAGCGTGAAAGCAGTTCAGCATTGGCGAAGATCACCTCGGGTGGGCCGTCGGCTTCAACGACACCTTCGCACATCACAAGTACCCGACTGCACACGTCAGACACCAGATCCAGGTCATGCGTGGCGATGATTTTTGTTTGTGGAAGGCTTCCCAACAGGTTGATCAAACGCCGTCGTGCGGAGGGGTCGAGGCCAGCACTGGGCTCGTCCATCACGATCACGCTGGGCGTCATGGCCAGCACACCGGCAATGGCCACCATTCGTTTTTCGCCGCCCGAAAGCCGATAAGGCGCACGTGGGGCCAAATGGCTGGCACCCACGGTGGTCAACGCTTGTGCCACCCTGGTTTGCACTTCAGCTTCTGACAGGTCCATGTTCATGGGGCCAAAGGCGACATCCTCTTGTACCGTGGGCATGAACAATTGGTCGTCAGGGTCTTGAAACACCAGGCCCACCAAACGCCGCACTGCAACCAGATGGGGTGCAGTCACCGGCAGGTCATGGACGCGAACATGGCCGTTGCTTCCCTGATGTACACCGTTGAGGTGCAGCAGCAAGGTTGATTTACCGGCACCGTTGCTGCCGATCACGCCCACGGTCTCGCCGGTATGAACGGTGAAATTCATGTCCCGCAGCGCCATTTGGCCGTCGGGGTAGGCGTAACTTAACGCTCGGACTTCAATGGCAAGGTCCTTCATGTGCTCAGTCCCAGTACCATTTGACCCATCAGATGCGCCAAATCAACCTGGCGGGCCACTACAAACCCCACGACGCATGTGCCCACAAACAGGCTGTCGCGGGATCGCCAGGCTGCGCCAGTGCTGCGGCGAAAATTGCCATCAAAGCCGCGCGACAGCATGGCATGGTGGATGCGTTGGGCGCGTTGCAGCGCGCGCAGCAGCAGGTGTCCGAGCAGGGGACCATACACTTTCAAAGGCATGGCTTTTCCGCTGGAACGCAGTTCTCGTGCCAGACTCATGCCCGCTGCCGCATCGGCCAAGACCAGCGCGTAGCGGTGCAACAACAACAACTGGGTGGTGAACAACTGGGGTACGCCCAGGCGGCGCAGTGCATCACACAGAGGCGCAAAGCCGGTGCTGGCCACCAGAATCAGCCCAGCCGATACCGTCAGGGAAAAACGGATCAGAATGGATGCAAAAGACAACCAGCCGCCGGTGATGCTTAACCCGCCCACGGCAAACACTGCGTTTTGGTCGAACAGGGGGTTGAACATCCCCATCATCACCGCAAAGGGCGAAGCCAGCAGCACCCCGCGCACGATCATCCGCGCGGGGATGTTGCCCAAACTCGCTAGGATCACTGGAAACAAGGCCAGCGGCAGCAAGGCTGCCACGGCGTACCGATCAAATGACACCACGGTGACGATAAAAGCCAGTGTGACCAGAATTTTGGCGCGCGCATCCAGCGATGACAACATCGAGACTTTGGTCGCCAGGGACTCCAGCGACTGAAAATCTTGCAGCGCGGTGCCGATGGAGCTCACAGCGGTCGGGTTGTGCGACGTCTGAGCACGTAGCCCACACCTGCAACAAGACTCAAGGTCAGCATGCCGCCCACAATGCCCGCCAAGGAGGTGCCAAAATTGACGGATGGCCATGCCTGTTGTGCTATTGATTTTGAAGCGATGATTGAGGTTTCACGAGGAATAGGTGCTGATTTTCTTTGAAAGTCCCAGGTGTAATCCTTGAACAGCGCAGTGGCTGTTTGCCAGGTGGAAAGTTGGGCATGTACGTCAGACGGCGGTGCAGCCACGTTGGTTTGGCCGGTGATACGCTCAATGGACCACTCCAGGCCGTCCGGGTGGCAGGAGGCAAACCATGACAGTGCGCCTGCCACCACCAGTGCTGCGCCACCAATGGCAGCCAACAAGCACCTTGAAGAACGCGTGACGCCGGGTGTGGTGCTGGCCACCAACAGGTCAGGCCGCGCTTGCCGGATAAACACCAGCAATGCCGCGGTGGCCAGCCCTTCGCCCAGACCGATGGCCAGGTGAATCGGCTGCATCAGCCACAAAAAAGTTCCGAGCGGCAGGCTGCTGATGAGAGAGAGCTGGGTTTGCAGCACCACGCCCAAGGCACCCAGTTGCAAGCCCACCACACTGGTCAACACCGCCACCCATCCCATGCGCTTGGCGGTGGGCAGCACGCCCGTGCGCGGCATCAAGGTCCGGTAAATCAAAGGGTAGGCCACCAAACAACTCATCACCCCCATGTTGAACAGGTTGGCCCCCAGCGACAGCAAGCCGCCATCGGCAAAAAACAGCGCCTGCACCGTCAACACCGAGGCGATCACGATCAAGGCCGCCTGGGGACCAAGCAGGATGGACAGCAACAGGCCGCCAACGATGTGCCCACTGGAACCCGTGCCGGGGATGCTGAAGTTGATCATCTGGGCGGCGAACACAAAGGCACCCAACACACCCATCAGCGGCACCAGGTCGCTGCGATCGTTGCGTTTGAGTTGACGCGTGGCGTATGCCAATGCGGTGCCAGACGCTATCCAAAACGCAGCACCTACGGCTGGGGAAAGCAGTGCGTCGGCCATGTGCATGGTGAAACCTTGTCAAAACAAAAGTGTGAAGATTTATTTAATTGTATGACTTGAACGAAATCATGCGCAAGTTGTTCCACCGTTTTTGCCAGTGGGAAGTCTGTCCTGGTGGCCAAAATGAGGTCATGCCGCTGGAAATTGGCACGGACTGACAGGGCCACACGGGTGGTTTTGGAATTTTTTTGGTGGTGCGTCCTGATTTTTGCGATGCCCTTGTACTTCATTTTTTTGAATTGGTAACGCGTTGGTAACCCTGACGCGGCCAGACTGAATAAAACCCGGTTACCATTGAGTATGTAATTTAGTTACCAACATTTGTACAAATCATGAAACTCAATGCCACCGTACAGCAGGTCACCGATCGCATCATTCAGCGCAGTCAGCTTACACGTTCTGCCTATCTGGCACGACTGGATATCGCTTTGAAGCGACCACCGGGCGCACAACGTCTGGGGTGTGCCAATGTCGCCCATGCCTTTGCCGCTTTGCCTGTGAACGACAAGTTCCGAGTGGTGGCAGAGAAAGCGCCCAACATCGGCATCGTTACGGCGTTCAATGACATGCTGTCAGCCCATGCGCCGTTTCAGTACTACCCGGACTTGATCAAGGTTGAGGCGCGCAAACACGGTGCGACCGCACAGGTGGCCGGCGGCGTGCCCGCCATGTGTGATGGCGTCACACAGGGTACCCCCGCGATGGAGCTGAGTCTCTTTTCACGCGACGTGATTGCGATGGCCACCGCCGTGGCGCTCAGCCATGATGTGTTTTCCGGTGCGCTGATGTTGGGTGTGTGCGACAAGATCGTGCCCGGTCTGCTGATTGGCGCGCTGCAGTTTGGTCACTTGCCAACCGTGTTTGTGCCTGCGGGGCCAATGACATCGGGCTTGTCCAATGGTGAAAAGTCAAAAGTACGCGAGCAAGCTGCTCAAGGCTTGGTGGGCCGCACCGAACTGCTGGCTGCAGAGTCTGCCGCCTATCATGGCGTGGGCACTTGCACCTTTTACGGCACCGCCAACAGCAACCAGATGCTGCTCGAAGCGATGGGCCTGCATGTGCCAGGCACGGCGTTCATCAACCCCGGTGCGGTGGTGCGTGACGAGTTGACGCGTGAAGCATTGCGAACCGTGCTGGGTAGCTCAGATTTCAAGTGTCCGCCGATTGGTTTGGTGGTGGACGAGCGCTGCATCGTGAATGCCATGGTGGCGTTGTTGGCCACCGGTGGCTCCACCAACCACCTGATTCATTGGGTAGCCGTGGCACGAGCGGCGGGCATGGTGATTGATTGGGACGATTTTTCGGCGTTGTCAGACGTGGTGCCGCTGCTGAGCCGCGTGTACCCCAACGGCAGTGCCGATGTGAATCAGTTTCAGGCTGCGGGTGGCCCGGGCTTTGTGATCCGCGAACTGCTTGATGGCGGCTTCATGCATGCTGACGTGTTGACAGATCGTGCCGGGGGCTTGCGGGAGTACACGGCCATTCCACAGGTCGCAGATGTGGGCATGCTGAAGTGGGTTACCACCGGTGCCAGCCAGGACGAGTCGGTGGTGCGTCCAGTCGCCGCACCGTTCAGCGCCAGTGGCGGTTTGAAGTTGCTGACCGGTAACCTGGGGCGCAGTGTCATCAAAATCTCGGCGGTGCCCGATGATCGACATGTCATTGAAGCCGCTTGCCGCGTGTTTGATTCGCAGGAGGCACTGCACCAGGCCTTTGCGGCCAACGAGATGAACCGTGATCTGATTTGTGTGGTGCGTTGGCAAGGTCCACAGGCCAACGGCATGCCCGAGTTGCACAAACTCACGCCGCCCATGGCTGTGTTGCAAGGCAAAGGCTTCAAGGTTGCGTTGGTGACCGACGGTCGTATGAGCGGCGCATCCGGCAAAGTGCCTGCCGCCATCCACGTGTCGCCCGAAGCCGCCGCTGGTGGCCCGCTGGCCAAAGTACGCGATGGCGATGTCATTCGACTCGATGCGAATGCAGGTACTTTGCAGGTGTTGGTGCCTGACGCCGAGTGGGCCGCACGTGAGGTGTTGCCCATGCCCGAGGCACTGCGCCATGCCAATGGGTTGGGCATGGGGCGTGAACTGTTTGCCAATATGCGGCGCAATGCCCTGACCGCTGAGCAAGGCGCTTGCAGCTGGCTCTAAATTTTTCAGAAAGAAAACATGACCAATTCCAATTCCTTGACTGCATTGCAAGTCATGCAAGATGCACCGGTGATTCCGGTGATTGTGTTGAGCGATGTTGCGCATGCAGTGCCGATGGCACGCGCCTTGTTGGCGGGTGGGATACGTATGCTGGAGGTGACCTTGCGTACCCCGCAAGCCTTGGCGTGCATCGAAGCCATTGCACGCGAAGTGCCCGAGGCAGTGGTAGGTGCCGGTACGGTGCGCAGCCGCTCCGATGCGCAGGCTGCCGCAAACGCGGGGGCGCGCTTTGCAGTCAGTCCGGGCTACACCAGCGCGGTGGGACAAGCTTGCCGTGATGCCGGTCTGGCGCTGCTACCGGGTGTTGCCACGGGTGGCGAGATCATGGCTGCGTGTGAAGACGGGTTCACCGAGTTGAAATTTTTCCCGGCCGTTCAAGCTGGCGGGGTGGCCATGCTGAAGGCCTGGTCTGGCCCTTTCTTTGACGTGAAGTTTTGCCCCACGGGTGGCATCACCCTGCAGAACGCACACGACTTTCTCGCATTGAAGAATGTCGTGTGTGTCGGCGGCAGCTGGCTGGTGCCAACGGGCACCGCAGAACAAGGCGATTGGGGGCGCGTGACGCGTTTGGCTAGCGAGACCAAAGGCTTAAGGAATATTGGCTCTTAGCCCTCGTAAAATAAGCGAAAGCAGCTATATAAAATATAGCCATTCAATGAAATGATTCCCTGCGACGAAGTAGAAAAAGTAGGGTGTGTCGCTCACCCATGAGGCGCAGGGTGTGAATCAACGCACGGTCTGGTGCCTCAGGTGGGGCTGGTGTTCATCGGGGTTTTGATGTCAAACACCAGACAAGTGGTGCTGGCGTGGGCGTACAGCGTGCCGTCAGGTCCCACCAGGCGGGCTTCGGCAGTTGCAAGCTGACGTCCACAATGGATGACTTTGCCCTCGGCACGAACACGTTTGACCTTGTGGCCAATGCTGCGCACCAGATTTACACTCAGTTCGGCGGTGGTGTAGCCACGTCCAACCGGCATCATGGTGTGTACCGCGCAGCCCAGCGCGGAGTCCAGCAACGTGGCATACCAACCACCATGGATGGTGCCCATGGGGTTCAGGTGCGCAGGCCCAGGGGTGCCTTGAAATACGGCATGGCCCGAATTGACTTCTATCAACATGAAATCAAGTGTTTTGGCAATGGACGCATAGGGGATCTCGCCCCTCAGCATGGCGTGCATTATTTGCAGGCCAGTGAGGCCCGCAACTTGTTCAGGTTTTGCGACGCCCGGCCCAACACCTTGTTCAATGCGGGCTTTGACTTGGGCTTCTTGCTCCAACCAAGTTGCTAACAGGTCAGTGGTCATGGTGTGGTTCAGTGAATAATAAGGAGATTCATTTTGCACGGAGCCGCTATGACCCAGTTTACAAAAGTGATTTTATTTACCGATGCGGATGGCCGCGCCCGATTCCGCGAAGAAACATTGGCATTGGATCAGGGCTCGCCTCAGTCTGCGCTGTCGCAGTTGATGCCCTCAGCTGGCTTTCAGTTTCGCACCAGTCCGGTCGGGTTTCGCAGTACTTTCCATTGCACCGGCGAGCCGCAGTGGGTGTTTATTTTGGGTGGCATGATGGAAATCAGCTTGCAAGATGGCAGCGCTCGAATTTTCAAACCGGGTGAGCACTTTTATTCTGCGGATGTGTTACCGCAAGGGCACAGTTTTGATGCCACCGTGCATGGCCACTGGAGTCGTCAAGTTGGGCCTGACCCGTTAGTGACCCTGTTTGTGCGCGGTTAGTGAGGGTGCACAAGCCAATCTCAGATTGGAAAGGTCACATGAACCGACAGCCCCGTGCCTTCAGGGGCGTCACTGAGTGACATGTGTGCATGATGGAGGTCAGCAATGCTGCGGCAAATAGCCAGGCCCAGACCGGTGCCAGGCACACTTTGGTCCGCGAGCCGGTAAAACCGCTGAAAAACACGGTCGCGTTGATCTGGTGGAATGCCAGGACCATCGTCGGTCACAGTCATCACCAATGACTTATCGGCCCGTCGCACTGTGACGCTGATGTGTCCGCCTTGCCGTGTGTAACGAATGGCATTGTCCAGCAAATTGCTTAATAGCATGGCCAACATGTCACTGATGCCATTTAACAGCGGCAAATCGGTTTCGGCCAGCAGTTCGAGAGTTTGATCGCGTGCCAAGGCCAAGGGAGTCAGTTCTGCACACACGTTTTGTGCCATCTCGGCCAAGTCCAAGCGAACAAAATTGGGCGTGATTTGGCTAGGTTCCAAGCGTGCCAAGGTCAACATTTGGCTCACCAGCCGGATGCTGCGACCGACACCTTGTTGAGCTTGGTCGAGAGATAACTGTCGTTCTGACTCATCGTTGGCCTGGCATGCGGCATACAAATGGGCTTGAATGGCAGCGAGCGGTGTTCGTAATTCATGAGCTGCGTTGTCATTGAACCTGCGCTCTGCTTCAAGCATGTATGTGACCCGTTTAAGCAGTTCATTCAGCGCCATCACAATGGGTAACAGTTCCCATGGTGTGGTGGTTTCGTCAAGGTACGCGAGGTTGTCGGGTGTTCTGGACACGATTTCACGACTCAACTGGGTCAGCGGTCTTAGACCACGTTTGATCGAGAGCCAAATCAGAATGATCAACACCGGCATGCCCAGCGCCACAGGACTGATGGCGCTGAATGCAATGCCGCGCAGCAATTGCTCGCGCATGTCGGTTGATTCAGATACGACGACGCGCAAAGTATGCGCACGATCCCAAATACTGTAATGGCGCCAGTCCTTGCCGCGTAAGTCTGGGCTGTCAGAAAAACCCAATGCCAAGGTGATAGGTTCTACAGGTGCATTGGCCGACCGAAATATCAATCGACCATCACTGTGCCAAATTTGGTATCGCAAGCTCTTTCCATATTCAACGTTTTTTGCCACGACCGAATCGTCTACTCCAGGAAAAATAGACGGGGTCGGGGCATGCAGCTTGTGTTCATCATTGGTTGTCTGGAGGATTCGTTCAGGCAAGTCGGGCCATTTTTGATAAATCTGCTCGATGGTTTGTGCAGCAGCCTCGTCAGTAACGGTCGAAGTTTGATCAGCGATGGGATTACTCAGGCGCAATAGCGCCAAGGAGGCATGCGCTAAGTGGATGTCGTAGAGCTCATTCACCTCGCTCATGTTGTCGGGAATGCTCAGCACAGCAACGACCACCCAATACAAAAATACAACCGCTAGCAATCCCGCCAACAGTCGTTGGCTGAGCGAGTGTCGCCAAGTCGCAATCAATTGTCAGTGGCAATGGTGTAACCAATGCCGCGGATGGTTTTGAGCGTGTCTACGCCAATCTTGTTGCGAAGATTGTGGATGTGGACTTCAATCGAATTGCTTTCTACTTGATGGTCTCTGCCGTACAGAACGCGTTCAAGTTGGGCACGTGTGACCACTCGTCCTGAGTTTTCCATGAATACACGCAAGACGTCAAATTCGCGTTTGGACAATTCAATTGGCATGCCTTTTTTGGTGACCGCGCGATTGTCGATGTCTACAGTCAGTCCTCCTGCCACGTATTTTCCGCTGCGACCCGATCGACGGATGAGTGCACGCAGTCTGGCGACCAGCTCTTCGAGGTCTGATGTTTTGACCAAAAAATCATCTGCGCCTCCGTTCAGACTGCGGACCTTGTCCGGCGTGGAATCCAGAGCAGTCAGCATCAGTACGGGAAGGTCGTTCCGATCTGCCCGGAGCCTTTGCAGGACCTCCAGGCCACTGATATCGGGTAACCCAATATCGAGCACCATGGCCAAAAAAGTTTCACTTGCCAGCGCACTTAAGGCCGCCTGACCACTTGTGACCCAAGTCACATCGAAGCCAGACTTTGCAAGGGATGCACGCAAGCCTGCACCTAGCAGGCCATCGTCTTCAACAATCAACAATCGCATAGTTGCTCGATCACTTTGTATATCCAATTTGCTAAGCAAAGCTTAAGGCTGACCCTAGGATATTCCCTGACAAAAAGGGGTATGAGTTCGTGAATCTTAAGTAAAGGGCCCAAATCTTAAGTTTTGGATTATTTCGCTCAGTTACTTTTAATACCAAGAATTTACCATTCTTTACGTCAATAAGTCGCAATGGGTGCGATGGATGTAGTCCCACCAGCCAAGCCAGAGGAATTTCACGCATGGTAAATAGCTTTTCTACAACGTTGCGCAGACTGTGCTCCGGTGCCTTGGCGGCACTTGTGTGCGGTCTGCTACCGGTCGGCTCTGCGCTGGCTGACACCGATCCTATGGCCGACGCCCGCGTGGTTGGCGAAAAGCGCTGCGCGGTGTGTCATGACACTGAAAAAAGTCTTTTTGGGCACACCCAGCACGCCAAGGTATTTCGTGCAAACCCACGTAACGACACTGAAAAGTCGGTATGTGAAGCTTGTCACGGCAACGGCTCCCTGCACGTGGCAGATACAAAAAACAAAGACCTGATCATTGGTTTCTCTAAAGAATGGGGCTCACCGATTGCGAAGCAAACCGGTCAGTGCCTGGCCTGCCACGTGGGCGGTCAGCGTATCAATTGGCCTGGTTCAGTTCATGCAACCAATAAGTTAGGGTGTTCAGACTGTCACAACCCGATGGCTCGCTTCTCGGCCACTGGCTTGATGAAGAAGGCCAGCATTACAGAAACTTGCCAAACCTGCCATCAGCAGCAACGTGCAGAGTTCCGCAAAAAATCACACATGCCTGTGCCTGAAGGCAAGATGACTTGTGTGGACTGCCACAACCCGCATGGTTCTTCCAACAAGAAACTGCTCAAGGCCGACACGGTCAATGAGCTCTGCTACACCTGTCACACGGAAAAACGTGGTCCTTTCATCTGGGAACATGCGCCGGTGCGTGAAAACTGCATGAATTGCCATAGCCCGCATGGTTCAAATGCTGACAAGCTGTTAATTCAGACAAGGCCAATGTTGTGT
>CAIOAQ010000575.1 GCA_903856025.1 uncultured beta proteobacterium | reverse complement strand
CGCCTGTGCCGCCAGCCCTTGCGGGCTGGGGTCTTTGCGGGCCACCTCAAAGAAATGCCGTCTGGCGTGGGCCATACAACCGACGGCCACAATGGCACCGGATTTGAGCAAAGCGTCATAGCCCGAATAGGCGTCAATTTGCAGGTAACCGCGGTAGTCCTTCAAGAATCGCTGCGGATGGATACCCTGGCGTGTCTTGGTGAATTCAAAAACGACCGAGGGCGGGTGTATCACCCATTGGCCCCGGTCATCCAGGCGCTGACCGGCACCCAAGTAGGCCCACAGCCTGCTGGTGTGAGTGGTGTCTTTACTTGCATCGCGCAGCTGCACGGTCGTGTCATCACTGTGCAGGCGTGGTGCTGACAATGTGTGTGCAATCAGCGGTGCCTGCAGGACCTCAAGCAGTTCGGCACTGCCAAGTTTCCAATCATCCAGTGTGGAGCGCGGCACAGAGAAGCCGTGGCGTCCAAAAATCATGGACTGACGGTTCAACGGCACGTGGTCTGCATAGGTGGCCGTCAGTATCTGTGCCAGCAGGCTGGCATCGGCATTGCACTTGGGTAATGGCGATGGCTGGGCGAAGGCGGTGCGTATGGTGCTTTGACCGTCCTTGGTACAGGCGTATTTGATGCGAGCATGCTCCAACACGACCAAGCGTGCCGGTGTGTACTGCAGGGTTTCGCTCACCTCCTCACCGATGGGCTTGACGCTGTCGAATTCGGCCACCTGTTGCTCATCGAGGTGGTATTCAATGCGTTGGCGTGGCAAGTCCTTTGGCAATGAAGGACGACCCTTGCGTTGGCGTTCGTACGAAATATTTTGTTTGACCACGGGCGGCAGTGGCAAATCGAGTATCTCTGCGAAGAGATCTGTCTGCGTGCTCAGGCGTTCACTGCTGGCTCCAAACTGGGCATGACGCAGCTTCAATATCTGCTGATGCATGGCCTCAATGGCGGCGCCGTATTGCGCATGCAGCCTGACCAGGAGTTCCTTCAAAACTGCACAATCATCAGGCAGTATGTCAACGTTCAAAGGGGCAAGAGCGAGCATCTCCTATTAACGTTTTAGGGTGGCAGACGTTGACAAAATGAGAGGAGAAATCGTCAATAAAAATGCCCTCGCTAAAGAGCGGAAATTACCCACTCAAACTGCTCAACTGACGCGCGTTGCGTTCACCGTTTTGAAGCTGCTTTGAGCAATCGGCATGCCCTCCAACCAGGCCGACAACTGCGCCATGTTCAGGCCCGTCTTGGCGATCTCACCAGGGTGTGCAAAGCGCGCGCCCTCAAGTCGTTTGTACCAAAGCGCAAAGCCGGTGCGGTCCCAGTACAGGATCTTGACGCGGATGCGATGGCGGCACAGGAAGACAAATAGATGGCCCGAGAGCGGGTTGGCGTTGAACAAGGGTTCAACCAGCACAGCCAAGGCATCAATGGACTTGCGCATGTCCACCGGATGCTCGCAGATCCACGCGCAGGTATTGGAACTCACCAACATCGTCAGACCTAACGGAATCCGCCACTGCTCAGGCGCTCAGTGATGATTCGCATGACACGATCGGCGTAATGACCGCTGAGCACTACATCCACGCCGCCGAGTTTGAGGGATATCTTGGCTTCACCGCCGTGATGATCTGCATCACTTCGAGTGCAGAGCTGTGGCGACTGATTGGCCGGACTGGTCTGCGTTGGTCTTAATGGCACAGCCAGGAAACCTGGCAACGATTGGGTCTCAAGATGTGACCCAGGCGATCCGCCTTGCGACCGCTCCTTCAATACCTTACGCCATTTGAAGAAGGTCGCCTTGGCAAGCCCGCGGCCAAGACAAAATTGACTCGGGCTCAGACCTGAAATCTCATGGTCATGCAAAACCTGTTGCCAGAATGCTTGGCCGTGCCGGATTAATG
>CAIOAQ010000574.1 GCA_903856025.1 uncultured beta proteobacterium | reverse complement strand
GGTCAACGGTCTGTTTCCTGTGGGCGACGCGGCCCAAGATCGCCTGGCGCGTGCCATCGTGCAGCGCGAACAAGCCGCTCTGGCGGCGTTGCCCGCCGCGCTCCAACATTTGCCCACCGACTACATCACGCTCAAAGCTTTCAACCTGGTGGGGCTACCCGCCCTGCGGGCCTTGTTTGCCGATGCGGTACCCACCTCTGCCACGGTGGCCATGGAGCCCATCACTCTCGCCGCCCCCAACCTGTCGCAGCTGGTAGACCAGATTGCAGCCGATGGCCATGGCCTGGTGATGACCATGGGCAAGGGCGGGGTCGGCAAGACCACCATCGCTGCAGCGGTGGCGGTTGAACTGGCCCGGCGTGGCCTGCATGTGCACCTGAGCACCACAGACCCCGCTGCACATTTGTCGGACACGCTCAACGGCAGCTTGCACAACCTGACGCTCAGCCGCATTGACCCGCATGAAGTCACCGAGGCTTACCGCGCCCAAGTGCTCGCCACCAAGGGAGCCCAGCTAGATGCCAAAGGCCGCGCCGTGCTGGAAGAAGACCTGCGTTCCCCCTGCACCGAAGAAATTGCCGTATTCCAGGCCTTCTCGCGCATCATCCGAGAAGCCAAAACACAGTTTGTGGTGATGGACACCGCCCCCACCGGGCACACGCTCTTGCTGCTGGATGCCACCGGTGCCTACCACCGCGACATCGTGCGTCAAATGGTCGGCACCGGCATGCACTTCAGCACCCCGATGCAGCAGTTGCAAGACCCCAAGCAGACCAAAGTGTTGCTGGTGACGCTGGCCGAAACCACACCGGTACTGGAGGCCGCCAACTTACAGGCTGACCTGAAACGCGCTGGCATTGAGCCTTGGGCCTGGGTGATCAACAACAGCGTAGCCGCGGCGTTCGCCAAAACGCCCAGCAGTTCGCCCCTGCTGTTGCAACGTGCCCACAACGAATTGCGAGACATCACCACCGTAGCCACCCAACTGGCCCAGCGTTACGCCCTGGTGCCGATGCTGCAGGAAGAACCCATTGGTGTGGAGCGAATGGTGCAGCTGGCGACGCATTAACACTTTTCAATCTTGCCACTTTTGTCTCAATCCCTTCACGGAACGCTTATGTCCAACCCAGCTCTCAATGTCCTGTTTTTGTGCACCCACAACTCGGCGCGCAGCATCCTGGCCGAGGCCATCCTCAACCACATGGGCCGCGGCCGCTTCAAGGCGTATTCAGCGGGCAGCAGCCCGCGTGAGAACCAGAAGCCCAACCCACTTGGCCTGCAGGTGTTGCAGCAAGCTGGCATTTCCATTGAAGGCTTGCACAGCAAAAGTTGGGACGAATTCGGCACGCCAGAAGCCCCCCACATGGACCTGGTGATCACCGTGTGTGACAACGCCGCTGGCGAAGTCTGCCCCTACTGGCCGGGCCAGCCCGCCACCGCCCACTGGGGCTACCCTGACCCGTCAGCGGGGGATGGCACAGAAGCTGAAAAACTCGAAGCTTTCCGCCAGACCCTGCACGCTCTCAAACGCCGCATGGACTTGCTGGTGAGCCTGCCCGCTGCCAAGCTCGAAAGAGCCCTGCTTCAAAGCACCGCCCACGCCTTGTCGAAGGAGCCTACATGACCACTACTGGTGAAACCACCGCCCAGCGCACCGCCAGTGCGCCCATGAGTGTGTTTGAGCGCTACCTGACCGTCTGGGTGGCGCTGTGCATCGTGGCCGGGATTGCGCTGGGCCAGCTGCTGCCAGGCGTGTTCCAAGCCATTGGCCGCCTGCAGGTGGCGCAAGTCAACCTGCCGGTGGGCTTGCTGATCTGGGTGATGGTCATTCCGATGCTGGTCAAGGTGGATTTTGGGGCGCTGCACGAGGTGCGCCAGCACGTCAAAGGCATCGGCGTGACGCTGCTGGTCAACTGGCTGGTCAAACCGTTCAGCATGGCGTTTCTGGGCTGGCTGTTCATTCGCCACCTGTTTGCGCCGCTGCTGCCGCCCGGCCAGATCGACAGTTACATTGCCGGGCTAATTTTGCTGGCGGCTGCGCCCTGTACCGCCATGGTGTTTGTCTGGAGCCGCCTCACCGGGGGCGACCCGTTGTTCACCTTGTCACAGGTGGCGCTGAACGACAGCATCATGGTCATCGCCTTTGCACCTCTGGTGGGGTTTTTGCTGGGCTTGTCGGCCATCACCGTGCCGTGGGACACCCTGCTGATCTCGGTGGTGCTGTACATCGTGATCCCGGTGATCTTGTCGCAGCTGTGGCGCGCCTCGCTGCTGCGCAAAGGCCAGGCCGCGTTTGATGCCACCATGGAAAAAATCGGCCCTTGGTCGATCACCGCGTTGCTGGCCACACTGGTGCTGCTGTTCGCCTTTCAGGGCCAGGCCATTCTGGACAAACCGCTGATCATTGCCCTGCTGGCGGTGCCCATCCTGATCCAGGTGCTGTTCAATTCCAGCCTGGCGTACCTGCTCAACCGCGCGGTGGGTGAAAAACATTCGGTAGCCTGTCCGTCGGCCTTGATTGGGGCCTCCAATTTCTTTGAACTGGCCGTGGCCGCAGCCATCAGCCTGTTTGGTTTTAACTCCGGTGCCGCCCTGGCCACGGTGGTGGGCGTGCTGATTGAAGTGCCGGTGATGCTGCTGGTGGTGCATGTGGTCAACCGCAGCAAGGGGTGGTACGAGCGCGGTTCCACGTCGTGACCTGATACGTATTTCAAACCAAGCCTGCCAAGAATAGCAGTGCCAATCAGCCTCCGTTTGTCGCATTCGTCAACGTACCCATTCCTGATCTCGGTGGCTGGGCACAGCCGACATCCACCGAAACTGGCAGGAAGGAGTAGGCTGTCTTCGGGTGACGCCTCAGTCAAAATTGGGGCCAAGTGGAGCAATTGGATGGGGGTGATTCATGTTTGAAAAGTTGAAACGTATCTTGGTGCTGCATTGGCACGTCTTTGCGCTCTTAGCCATCACCTGGTTCTTCGGATACAACATCGCAGCGCATGCCGATTCCCCCTTGGTTGCCATGTATTACGTGATGCATATCCTGCCCGGATGCGCGTTGTCTTTGCTGGCATTTTTTCTGCTGCATCCCAAAGAAAACGAGGGACATACTGGGCGCGGTGTGCGTTCGTCGCATGCGCTCACGCTGCAAATTCATAAGGCTTTTTCCTATCTGCTTGCGGTAGCTCCAGCCGCGGGCGTGCTGGTGTTCTTTGTCCCCGCTGGTCCCTGGCATCTGGGTGCAAGCGGCTCTTTTTGGTTGACACATGTGTACCATGACAACTTGATGCACCTTGTGCACGGTGCCACGTTCTATCTTGTCGTGCTGCTAGGGATCGTCAACTTGCTGTACATGGCGAATCAACCGAACTAGTCCGAGCTCGGCAATAGCTGCATGCGTTTGATTCTCTGCGCCGTATCTAAGCACCATCATTTCGCGCCTGAAGCTGGGCTCTCCAGAATGACCACATTGAGAGGCTTTTCCAGTGGGCAGATGCTGAAGCCGCATGGACACTCGCCTCATGATAGTGAGGCGTGCCATTTCACCCCTTGTGATTCAAGGAGTTTTTGACTTCGAATTTGGGAACTGGTGCTGATATTGCTCCGGCCCGATGAAGTCTCAAGCCGCATAACGCACCCGACGATCTTGGAAGTAGCCAATGACCCTCTCTGG
>CAIOAQ010000573.1 GCA_903856025.1 uncultured beta proteobacterium | reverse complement strand
TACACTGACATGACCTGACATGCGCGCGTGCTGTGCAGCGCGCGCTGCCTCATCGACATGCCGCAGCGCTAGTTGCGCTTGGTGCCAAAATGCCAAACCGGCATCAGTGGGGACGACGCCGGTCGTCGTGCGTCGCAAAAGGCGTGTGGAGAGTTCCCCTTCCAGTCGACTGATTTGCTGACTCAATGTCGATGTGACCGTGCCCAGATCCATCGCCGCTCGACCCATACTTCCCAATTCGACGACGCGTACGAAATAGCGGAGTTGCCTTAGTTCCATGGCTTGGTTCCGTAGTGCGAACAAGCGCGGATACTATCATGTGGCTAGTCGCGAAGTTGCCCTTCGCGAGTGTCTGGGATTGGTTAGTTCCGCTGTCAGCCAGCTCCGAAATCAGCGACACATTGCCGACAATCACTTGCTGACCTCTACGTCGGCTTTGGAGCGGGCAGTTCAGCAAACTCGATGACTGGATCCAGCCCACGACGGGTGCTCGTTTTGACAAAGTGTCCACCACAAAGCGGCGCGTCAATCGCTGAACGCCAGTGACTGGTATAGAGCGGGCAGATGCCAAACCACAGCACTCCCTTCCAGCCCACTGGGGGCAGTCACCTTTCTAGCAAGCAGACCGTCAAAATTGACCGTATGGGCTAGCGCAAAACACAGACCCGGTACGCAGTGTTCGTCGTCACAGCAACCGACACTGGCAGCACCGTGCCAGCCAATGCCCGATGGCTCAGCGGATCAACGCCCGGGCCGCAGCACCGTCGGCGGCTTTTTGGGCAAACTCTGCCCGCAGCGCCCGGAGTTTTTCACGTGGGTCTTCCTTCACCGTGGTTTGATCCAGCCCCATCTCGGCGATGAAACGGCTGGGTTGCGCGGCCACCATTTCACGTCCTTTTTTTCGTCTTTTGGTCCAGCTCACTGCCAGGCTGCGCTGGGCGCGGGTGATGCCCACGTACATCAGGCGGCGTTCTTCCTGCAAATGGGCGGTCAAAGATTCACTGGCCGCCTCCTGGGCCTGGGCGCGTTGCACGGCGGAGCTGTTGCCTGCTTCAGCATCCGGGTTGTCGCGCAGCTTGAAGGGCAGCATGCCTTCGGTCACACCCACCAGCATCACATGCGGCCACTCCAGCCCTTTGGCAGCGTGCAGGGTCGAGAGCGTGACCACGTCCTGATCGGTCTCCCGCTCGCTGATGGTGGACAAGAGTGACACGGTTTGCGCCACTTCCAGCAAAGATTTCACCTCACCAGCCTGGTTGGCACCGGTGGCATCTTCGATTTGTCCACCGCAGCGTGCGCTCATCCAGTCGATGAATTCCAGCACATTGTTCCAGCGTGCGGCGGCCACCTTTTCGCTGTCTTCGCCGTCATACAGGTACTTCTCGAAACCAATCGCCTTGAGCCAGTCCATCAAAAACGTTTTGGCGGCTTCTGCGCCCAGCGTGTGGCGGGCGCGGAATTCCAGGTCGTTGATCTCGCGGCCAAACTCGTGCAGGCTGCCCAGGGCTTTGCCGGAAATCACGCTGGTCAGGCTGCTGGAAAACAGTGCCTCAAACATGCTGACCTTGTATTTATGGGCAAAGTCGCCCAGGTGGCCCAGCGTCTGGTGGCCAATGCCGCGCTTGGGCGTGGTCACGGCGCGCAAAAAGGCCGGGTCGTCGTTGTTGTTGATCCACAGGCGAAACCAGGCACACATGTCCCTGACCTCGGCCCGGTCAAAAAAGCTGGTGCCGCCGGACACCTTGTACGGAATAGCCGCCTTGCGCAGCGCTTTCTCGAAGGGTTTGGCCTGGTGGTTGGCGCGGTACAGCACGGCAAAGTCGCGCCATTCCTTGTACTGTTTGCCTGGTTGGTTCAACCCGCTGGCGTGCAGGCTCTGGATGCGTGCCACGGCGCGCTCGGCCTCGTGTTCTTCGGTGTCGGCATCGACCACGCGCACCGGCTCGCCTTCGCCCAGGTCGCTCCACAGGTTCTTGGGATACAGCTTGGGGTTGGGGCCGATCACGTTGTTGGCTGCGCGCAAAATCGCGCCGGTGGAGCGGTAGTTTTGTTCCAGCTTGATGACCTTGAGCGCAGGGAAGTCGATGGGCAGCTTTTTCAGGTTGTCCAGCGTGGCCCCGCGCCAGCCGTAAATCGACTGGTCGTCGTCACCCACGGCGGTGAATTTGGCCTGGGCCGGGTCGGGCCCGCCCACCAGCAGCTTGAGCATGTCGTACTGCGTGGCATTGGTGTCCTGGTACTCATCTACAAGGATATGGCCTACCAGCCCTTGCCATTTCTGCCTGACGTGCTCGTGATTTTGTAGCAACTTGAGTGGCAGGCTGATCAGGTCGTCAAAGTCCACGCTCTGGTAGGCGGCCAGGCGTTCTTCGTAATGACCCATGACGCGGGCCAAAATGCGCTCGCTGTCATTGCTGGCCTGTGCGGCAGCTGCAGCGGCGTTGAGCCCCTGGTTTTTCCACAGGCTGATGGCCCATTGCCAACTGCGCGCGGTCGCGGCATCGACGCTGCCCCCGGCATCTTTCAGGATGCTGGTGACATCGTCGCTGTCCAGAATGGAAAAATTGGATTTGAGTCCCACCGCCGCGCCGTCCTCGCGCAGCAGGCGCACACCCAAGGCGTGAAACGTGCAGATCACCACCTCTTTGGCGGCTTTGCCGATCAGCCCCCGGGCGCGTTCGCGCATCTCGGTGGCGGCCTTGTTGGTGAAGGTGATGGCAAAAATACGTTTGGGTGCCACGCCAGCCTGAATCAGCCGCCCGATTTTGTGGGTGATGACCCGCGTTTTGCCCGAGCCGGCACCGGCCAGCACCAGGCACGGGCCGTGCATGAAGTTCACAGCTTCCTGCTGGGCTGGGTTCAAACCAGTGTTGGGGGAGGGGGACGACATGAGGGGAGAGGCACTTTCGCGAAGGGGCGGATCATACCCAGTCCGCCATTGCGCCTGGATACGAAGGATGTGATGACAGACTCAGTGGCTGTCGCGGGTGTTGGGGCGTGGAATCTTTTTGAACCGGATGGCACGGTCCAGCTCGATGGCGTCTTTCTTCACTTGCCGTTCGGCATCCAGTGTTTGTCCAAGCGCCAACCACTGGGCAAATTCTTCTGGTGTCTCTAGTGTGATGCGGCCCAGCACACTGGCGCGGAAGTCGTAGATGGCAATCTCGGCGGCCTTTTGCAGGTCCACCTGCTTGCCGCCTCGGATGGCACCGCGTTTGCGGCCAATCGCTTCCATCACCTGTTCATCGGTCATGGCGGCTACACCTTCGAGCTTGAAGCGAGCCTCCAGAAGCTGTGGGTAATGGGTTTTCAGGTAGTCCAGCAGTTCAAGCGCCACCTCTTGTTCGTCAAACGCGTTGCGCCCTACCGCGCCGCTGGCCGCCAGGTTGTAGCCGCTTTTGGCCACGATGATGCGTGGCCACAGCATGCCGGGGGTGTCGTACAGGTAAAAGTCATCGGCCAGCACAATGCGCTGTTCCAGCTTGGTGACACCGGCCTCATCACCGGTTTTTGCGGCACGTTTTCCCACCAGGGTGTTGATCAGGGTGGACTTGCCCACGTTGGGAATGCCGCAAATCAGCACCCGCATCGGTTTGACCATGCCGCCACGCAGCGGGGCCAACTCGCGGCAGGCTTTGGCCAGTGCCTTGGCCGGCGCGGTCATGCTGGCATCGAGTGCGATGGCGCGGGTGCCAGGTTGGGCGTTGTAGTGCGCCAGCCAGGCCTCGGTGCGCAGCGGGTCGGCCAGGTCTTGCTTGTTCAGCACTTTGAGCGCCGGTTTGCCTTGGGTAAGGGTGGCCAGCATCGGGTTGGCGCTTGAGCCGGGCAGGCGGGCGTCCAGCAGCTCAATCACCACGTCGATGGCTTTGATGCGCTCGGCAATCGCCTTTTGCGTCAGGTGCATGTGCCCTGGGAACCATTGGATGGCCATGTTGTTATAAATCCAGTACAGGTCGTAACGAAGACGACTTCACAAAACGCCAGCGGCCCACAAAGCAGGCCACCAGCACCGACAAAACGCACCACAGCGCCACCCACTGCAACGAGGCGAGCCATTGCCCTTCAAACGCACCAAACAGGCTGGCTTTGAGGGCCTTGACCACCCAGGTGATGGGCAAATAGGGACTCACCCTGGCAAACAGCCCGCCGCTGAGCTCCACCGGCAAAATCCCGCCCGAAGACGACAGCTGTACCGCCAAAAAAACCAGTGCCAGCGCCTTGCCCGCATCGCCAAAGGCCCGTGTCAGGGCAAACACGACCCAAAAAAAGGTGGCCGATGCCAGCAACAGTGTGGCCAGCAGGGCACCCACATGCAACGCATCCATTCGCAATACCCACAGCAGGGCGACCCCCACCAGCAAGGCTTGCAACAACACCAGCACAAGTGGCAACACCGCTTTGCCGGTGGCACGCGCCATCGTCGAGTAAGACTTGGCCTGGTGCGGTAGCAAGCGCAGGTGAAACAGAAACGCGGCCAGGCTCGCGCCCAGCCAGAGTGCACCAGGCACGATGTTGGCCGCAAAGGCGCTGCCGTTGTTTTCCACCGGGGCGGCTACTTCCACCGTGGGTTGTACCGAACTGGCCAAACCCTGTGCATTGCCGTCCATGGTCTTGGGGGCGGCGGGCAGGGCCTGTTGCAGCAACTCAAGGCCACCTGCCAAATGCCGTGCGCCCTGCATCACTTGCTGGGTACCTTGCTTGAGCGCGGTGGCTCCGGTGCTCAAGGCAGACGCCCCCTTGCTCAGTTCATCGAGTTTGCTGTCTTCGGGCAACTGCGCCACCATGGTGCGCATGCCCGCATTGAGATTACGCAGCCCGGTGGTGAGTGTGCCCACGCCAGTGCTGAGCTGGCTGGCGCCTTCGCCGAGTTTTTGCTGACCTGCCATGGCACCTTTCAAGCCGGTGTCAAGCGCGCTCACCCCTTGACCCAATTGGGTCAGACTGTCTTTGACCTCGGTGGCGACGAACAGGCTGTTGTCAGCTTCCTCACGAAAACCGTCGATGCTTTTTTGCAGCCGCGTTGCGCCCATTTGCAACTCGACCAGTCCTTTGCCCAGTTCCTCATGACCGCTGGCCAAGGCCTGTGCACTTTCGTCCAGGCGGCGCAAATCGGAATTTTTGGGGCGCAGCGCAGCCATGCTGCGCAAGCCGCTGCCGAGCTCTTTCACGCCATCGCTCAATTGATCCACGCCTTGATCAAGCCGTTGGGCACCGCGGGCCATGTTGTCTGCGCCCTGGGATGTTTGCTGGGCGCCTGCAGCCAATTCGGTGGCACCCCGGCGCAACTGTGCCACGCCATCCTGCAATTGCGTCAGACTGCGCTGCGAGCCTGCCGCATCGGCCAGCACCAGTGCCCAGCGTTGCTCGTTCAGGCTTTGGTTCACCTCGCGCCCCAGGTCTTCGGCAAAACGGCGTGCCAGACCGGCGGCGGGGTAGCTGTTGCCCTCGGAGGTGAACACCACCAGCTTGCCGGCACCGGCCTGCGCACCGGGAATGGCGTTGGAGCTGAAGTCCTTGGGCACAATGAGTGCAAAGGCCAATGCGCCGGTGCGGACCATGCGCCGTGCTTGCGCTTCATCTGGTTGGTCGACATAACCAAACGAGGGAGTGGCTTTCAGCCGCAGGGTCACTTCACGCCCGACATTGAAGGCATGGCCCCGGTATTCCAGGCCTTGGTCCAGGTTGACGATGGCCACCGGCAGGTCACCGGTTTTGGCGGCCGGGTCCCACACGCTGGTGAGGTAGATCACGACATAGAACGCCGGAATCAGCGCCACCACCGCCGCCGCCATCAGCGTACGGGGGTAATGCAGGAAAAAATGTGCTTCCATCCGAGCCAGGGCCAAAGTGGCTCCGACAAACCCTTTAGTCTTCATGTTGCACCCGGGCGCGCGTGGCTTTGACCCCGGAGCGCTGCTGCTTGGTCTGACGCACACGCAGGCGTGAGGCACGCGTGGGTTTGGTCGGCTTGCGGTCTTTGGGCGGTTCGGCCACGCTGTTGACCAGCTCGTGCAGGCGGATCAGCGCGTCAAAGCGGTTCATCTCCTGGGTGCGGTGCTGCTGCGCCTTGAGCACCAGCACGCCGTCCTTGCTGATGCGACTGTCATGCAGGGACAGCAGACGCTCCTTGACGCCATCGGGCAGGCTGGACGCGGCAATGTCAAAGCGCAGATGGATGGCGCTGGAGACTTTGTTGACGTTTTGCCCGCCCGCGCCTTGGGCACGGATGGCGCTCAAGGTCACTTCTTCGGGAGGGATACGAAACGCTTGCATTTCAATAGCAACTTATGCAATATCGACGAGGGCTAGATGTCCAAATCACCTGCAACAGTGTCGACGGTCGCCTCGGGTGGGTTGACATAGCGCGCCACAAACGCACCGATGGCCGACTCCGGCAAGGGCAACCACACCGTGTGACCACTGCCAGGCGCCACGGTCATGGCCGCGCCGTCGGCGTTTTCCATGTGGGTGAGCTGGATGTCGGTGTTGCCCTTGGGGTGGATGATTTCCAACCAGTCGCCCACCGCAAAGCGGTTGCGCACATTCACCTGCATCAAGCCGCGCGCCGCATCAAATGTCATGGCATCGCCCACATACAGGCTGCGACCAGACTCGGAGTAGCCGCGCAGGTAGTTCTGTGTGGCCTCGGGCGTATGGCGCTGGAAGAAGCCACTGGTGTAGCCCCGGTTGGCCAGACCTTCGAGTTGCCCCAGCAAGGCAGGGTCGAGTTCGCGCCCGGCCACCGCATCGTCGATGGCATGGCGGTAGCTTTGCACCGTGCGTGCCACGTAATACGGGCTTTTGGTGCGGCCCTCAATCTTGAGCGAATCGACGCCGATCTCGACCAGGCGCTTGACGTGCTCAATGGCGCGCAGGTCCTTGCTGTTCATCACATAGGTGCCGTGCTCGTCCTCTTCGATGGGCATGTAACTGCCTTCGCGCTGGCTTTCTTCGATCATGTAGACCTGATTGGCTTCTGGCGAGCGCTCGATGGCTTCCTGCTCGCGCGCCTGCGCGGCCTGCTGGGTAAGCACGTCGCCAGACGCATCGACCACGCCTTTTTTCGTTTTGTAATCCCAGCGGCACGAGTTGGTGCAGCTGCCTTGGTTGGCATCGCGGTGGTTGAAGTAGCCCGACAGCAGGCAGCGACCCGAGTAGGCAATACACAGCGCGCCGTGCACAAACACTTCGAGTTCCATGTCGGGGCAGTCCTGACGGATCTCGGCCACCTGGTCCAGCGACAACTCGCGCGACAAAATGATTCGTTTCAGCCCGACCCTTTGCCAGAATTTCACCGCGGCGGAGTTCACCGTGTTGGACTGCACCGAGAGGTGAATTTCCATCTCGGGCCAAGTTTCGCGCACCATCATGATCAGGCCCGGGTCGGACATGATCATGGCATCGGGCTTGAGCTCGATCACCGGGGTCATGTTGTCGATGTAATGGCGAATTTTGTTGCCGTGCGGAAAGATGTTGGACACCAGAAAAAACTTGGCTCCCTTGGCGTGCGCGGTGTCAATGCCCTGTTTGAGCACCTCAATGTCGCCAAAGTCGTTGTTGCGCACGCGCAAGGAGTAGCGGGGTTGGCCCGCGTAGATGGCGGTCGCGCCAAAGGCCAGCGCGGTGTCCAGCATCGTCAATGAGCCCGCAGGGGCCAGCAGTTCAGGGGTTTTCATGGTTCGTCTTCAGGTTCAATACGGTCAGGGCAAACCTTGATGGTGCGCCCAGTTGGATTTCAATTAGCTACTAAAAATGTAGCTGCTTGCACAATTGGTACAAG
>CAIOAQ010000572.1 GCA_903856025.1 uncultured beta proteobacterium | reverse complement strand
GCTTCGCGCAGTTTGTAGATTTTTTGACGTGATTCAAGCTTGACCACCAACTCGTTCAAGGCTGGGCTTGATGCCATCAGATCCAGGTTTTCAAACGGTGTTCCGACCACAAAATCGGTGGGCGGTACGCTGCGAAAACTGTAGCTCAAGCTGTGTTCAAACAATCCGACCACCGTGGGTTGGTCGTCCGCCACCTGTCCCCCCAGAAGGTAGCTGGTGGAGTTGCCCTGAGGGTCCAAGTCAATCACCAGTGTGCGCAGGCCTTGAGATGCGCTGATGGCTGCCAGGTTACAGGTGATGGTGGACTTGCCGACGCCACCCTTTTGGTTGAACACGACGATGGGCATGCATAACTCCTTGTTGCAGACAAACGACCATGAAACTGGGACACCATTGTCGTCGTTGAATCAGCATTTTTGAGAATGAGCGCCTCACGATCTCGCTGCGTCACCCCTTTGAATGTGAGCAAACTGCCGACAATTTAATCTACCTCACTATTTAATAAATAGCTATCTACCCTTTATTTACGAGGGCTAGAGGCCATTTTTATTGATAATCTCCAAGAGCTTGACGTGCACCCCGCCAAAGCCACCATTGCTCATGCACAGAATGTAATCTCCGCCCTGGGCCGACTGGCTCACCTGGGCCACCAGTGCATCAATGCTGTCTGCAACCTGGGCCCTTTCACCCATCGGGGCCAGCGCCGCCGCGGCATCCCAACCCAAACCGCCGCCATGGCAAAAAGCCAGGTCAACGTTTTCCAGGCTCCAGGGCAGTTGTGCCTTCATGGTGCCCAGTTTCATGGTGTTGGAGCGCGGCTCGAACACCGCCAGAATACGTTCTCCCGTCTTCAAGGTGCGGCGCAGTCCATCGACCGTGGTGCGGATCGCCGTAGGATGATGAGCAAAGTCATCCAACACGGTGATGTCGCCAGTGGCGGTTTTGACCTTGCCGCGCAGCTCCATGCGACGTTTCACGTTCTCAAAACTGCCCAGTGCCTGCGCCGCGACGTCCGGCGAGACCCCCACATGCTCTGCAGCCGCAATGGCGGCCAGGGCATTGAGCTGGTTATGGATGCCGCTCAGCGGCCAAATGACGTGACCCACAACCTTGCCTTGTTGCAAAACATCAAAATCGTTCGCCTCACCTTGCGCCGTGAAGTCGCTCACCGCCGCACCAAAGCTGCGAACTTCGCTCCAGCACCCCATGTGCAACACCCGGGCCAGGCTTTCCTCCAGGCCATTCACCACGACACGGCCACTTCCGTGTGCGCCAGCGCCGGGCACGGTACGCACCAGGTGATGGAATTGCCGCTCAATGGCCGCCAGGTTGTCAAAAATGTCCGCATGATCGAACTCCAGGTTGTTCAATACTGCCGTGCGTGGGCGGTAGTGCACAAACTTGCTGCGTTTGTCAAAAAACGCGGTGTCGTATTCATCGGCTTCAATGACAAAGGCCTTGCCCTGGCCAAGCCGGGCAGAGACACCAAAGTTCAAGGGCACGCCGCCCACCAAAAAACCGGGCTGCAAGCCAGCAGCCTCCAAAATCCAGCTGGTCATGGCCGTGGTGGTGGTTTTGCCGTGGGTGCCGGCAACAGCGATCACATGACGACCTTGCAGCAGATGCTCGGACAGCCACTGTGGCCCACTGGTGTAGGGCAAACCAGCATCCAGAATGGCCTCCATCAGCGGAAATTTGGGCGTGCCATCTGGCAGATGGGAGCGACTGACCACATTGCCCACCACAAACATGTCGGGCTTCAGTGCCAGTTGTTCTGCCCCAAAACCTTCAATGAGCTCAATGCCCAAGGCACGAAGCTGATCGCTCATGGGGGGGTAAACGCCAGCGTCACAGCCGGTAACTTTGTGGCCCGATTCGCGGGCCAGCGCAGCCAGTCCGCCCATGAAGGTGCCGCAGATGCCAAGAATGTGTATGTGCATGGGCAGATTTTAGGCGGCAGCACTGCACTGCGACTGCCCCATGGAAACGCCCCAACAAATGCCAGCGCATGCAAACCAAGGCAGAATCACCGTCCTATGACTGATGCAAGCTTGGAAATTGCCGCACAGGCTGCCCGTTGGGTGGTCGAAGAAGGCCTTGAATATGGCCCGGCCAAGCAGCGGGCAGCCAAGCAAATGGGCTTGAATGGCCGCGCCGCCCTGCCTTCCAATGAGGCACTTGAGGATGCGGTGAAAGAATACATCGCCCTGTTTTGTGCCGACACACAGGCTCAGGAGTTGATTGAGCTCAGACGGTTTGCGCTGGTCTGGATGGACCGCCTGGCCGTTTTCCGTCCTTACGTAGGCGGTGCCGTATGGCGCGGCACCGCCACTAAAAATTCAGACATTTATCTGCAATTGTTTTGCGATGACTGTAAATCTGCAGAGATTGCACTCATCGATCAGAAAGTAAGCTACGTTCCAAGAACGGTGACCGGGTTCACCGGCAAACCGGTTGACGCCTTGAGCGTGCATGCATTTTGTCCGGCGTTTGGCCAGGAAATTGGCGTGCACTTGATGGTCTATGACTACGATGATGTGCGCGGTGCCCTCAAACCAGACGCACAAGGCCGCACGCCGCGCGGCGATGCAACGGCGTTGCGAGGGCTGCTAGAAAAAACCTCACCATGAATCCAGACAAAACACCCCCAATCACATCCCGACGAGGCTGGATCGCAGCCGCCGCTGGGCTGGCGTTCGCCGGCATCGGTGCTGGCCTGGCTTGGCGCACGTCGCAGCGAGAGTCACAAACACTTTCAGAAGCCGAGCAAAATTTCTGGCGACAGCAATTTACCCAGACCGATGGTCAAACGCTCTTTGCTAGCTCGCTCAAGGGCAAACCGCTCGTTTTGAATTTCTGGGCCACATGGTGCCCGCCATGCATCGATGAATTGCCGTTATTGAACGCCTTTTTTAAGGAAAACAAGATAAATGGCTGGCAAGTTCTAGGATTAGCCGTCGATCAAGCGATACCAGTCAAGCGCTTTTTAGCGCAATCCCCGCTGGATTTTTCGGTGGCATTGGCAGGATTTCCGGGCATTGAGGTCAGCAGATCACTTGGAAACCTAAGTGGCAGTTTGCCCTTTACGGTCGTTTTCAATTCTGCCGGCAAAGTGGTGCACCGTAAAATGGGGCGACTATCGCCTGACGACATGGGTGCTTGGTTACACATCCCGACTTGAACACCGCACCACGCAGCATGTAAACTATGGCTCTTTTGGCTTGCTTTGACAGAGATTATTGCGATTTAGTCAAATTTAAAGTCAAATCTGATCTTTTAGACATTTTCCCGTTGGAGACATCATGGACCTTAGAAAACTAAAAACGCTGATTGATCTGGTATCAGAATCAAACGTCTCAGAGCTTGAAATCACCGAGGCCGAAGGCAAGGTTCGCATTGTCAAAGGCGGTGGTGCCATGGTACAGCAGTATGTACCCGTCATGCAACCCGCCAGCGCCGCGCCCAACGCGCACCCTGCCACGGAAGCCACGCCCTTAGTCGTCGCGCCCGCTGTCGAAACCGGTCACACCGTCAAATCACCCATGGTAGGCACTTTTTACCGCTCGGCATCTCCCGGGGCCAAGTCGTTTGTAGAAATTGGCGACACCGTCAAAGAAGGCGACACCCTGTGCATCATTGAGGCCATGAAAATCCTTAACGAGATTGAATCAGACAAAGCCGGCACCGTGCGCAAAATCCTGTCCGACAACGGTCAAGCCGTGGAATACGGTCAACCCCTGTTCATCATCGAATAAGGCCAGGCCAAGCCCATGTTTAAAAAAATTCTGGTTGCCAACCGGGGTGAAATTGCCCTGCGGATTCAACGCGCTTGCCGGGAGCTTGGCGTTCAGGCTGTGATGGTCTACTCGGAAGCCGACCGAGATGCCAAATACGTCAAACTTGCCGAAGAGGCCGTGTGTATTGGCCCGGCATCTTCGGCTTTAAGCTACCTGAACATGCCAGCCATCATTTCAGCCGCGGAAGTGACCGACGCTGAAGCCATTCACCCAGGCTATGGCTTTTTGAGCGAAAATGCGGATTTCGCCGAGCGGGTCGAACGCAGCGGCTTCCAATTCATTGGCCCTACGCCGGAGTCGATCCGCATCATGGGTGACAAGGTATCCGCCAAGCAGGCCATGATCAAGGCTGGCGTACCCTGCGTACCCGGCTCTGAAGGTGAACTGCCCGATGACCCAGTGCAGATCAAGCGCATCGCAAGGTCGGTGGGCTATCCGGTGATCATCAAAGCCGCGGGTGGCGGCGGTGGTCGCGGCATGCGCGTCGTACACACCGAAGCGGCTCTGGTCAATGCCGTGACCATGACAAAAGCAGAAGCGGGTGCAGCGTTTGGCAACCCTGCTGTGTACATGGAAAAATTTCTGCAAAATCCACGCCACATCGAAATTCAGATCCTGGCCGACAAGTACAAGAATGCGGTTTATCTTGGCGAGCGCGACTGCTCGATGCAACGCAGACACCAAAAGGTCATCGAAGAAGCACCTGCCCCCGGCATTCCACGCAAATTGATTGAACGCGTGGGCGAGCGCTGCGTAGCGGCGTGCAAACGCATTGGTTACCGTGGCGCAGGCACCTTTGAATTCCTGTACGAAGACGGAGAGTTTTACTTCATCGAGATGAACACCCGGGTCCAGGTCGAACATCCGGTGACCGAATTCACCACAGGCATTGACATTGTCAAAACGCAGATCATGGTGGCTGCTGGTGAAAAGTTGCCTTTCACGCAGCGCCAAATCCAGATTCGCGGACATGCCATCGAGTGCCGCCTGAATGCGGAAGATGCTTACAAATGCACGCCGTCGCCGGGGCGCATCACCATGTGGCACCCACCCGGCGGCCCGGGCGTGCGTGTAGATTCACACGTTTACACCAATTACTTCGTGCCGCCCAATTACGACTCAATGATCGGCAAGATCATTGTCCATGGCGACACGCGCGAACAAGCGCTGGCGCGTATGCGTACCGCGCTGGGCGAAACCGTGGTGGAGGGGATCAACACCAATCTGCCCTTGCACCGCGAGCTGATGGTGGATGCCAAGTTCATGGAAGGCGGCACCAACATCCATTACCTGGAAGGTTGGTTGGCCAACCACGCCCGCTGATCGAAAACAACCCATGTTTGAACTCCGATTGATGTGCCCAGAGCGCCAGATCGAGCCGCTCAGCGAGGCGCTGGATGCACTCGATGCCCTGAGCGTCAGCGTGGAAGATGCTGACGCGCAAACCGATGCCGAACAAGCCTTGTTTGGCGAACCAGGCATGCCCCCGCCCAAGGATGGATGGCAACGTTCAAGGGTATTGGCTTTGTTCGACACCCGCGAGCAAGCCCAGTCCGCTTTGGAACTGTTGCAGGTGCAGCGTTTTTTTACTGGATGCGAATTTTTAGGTATCCAGAATGTGCCCGAACAGGACTGGGTCCGGTTGACGCAGTCGCAATTTGCACCAGTGGAGATCACGCCAGAATTTTGGATTGTGCCGACTTGGCATGAACCGCCCGAACAGGCCCGGGTGGTCATCCGCTTGGACCCCGGTTTGGCTTTTGGTACAGGAACTCACCCTACCACCCGCATGTGCTTGCGCTGGATTGCTCGCCAGGACACATCCGGCAACTCTCCATTCACTCGGGTTTTGGATTACGGATGTGGTTCAGGTATTTTGGCCATTGGTGCTGCCAAGTTTGGCGCGACGCAAGTGGATGCGGTCGACATTGACCCGGCTGCCGTTGAACAAACGGTATTAAATGCGCAGGCAAACCATGTCGCCGTACGTTCTGGGCTGTCAGACATCGCCCAAGGCGCGTACCCCACGGTGTTGGCCAACATTTTGGCCACACCACTGAAGGTTTTGGCACCGTTGCTGTGGTCTCACGTGGCACCGGGCGGGCATTTGGTTCTTGCGGGGATTCTGGAACGCCAGGCCCAGGAACTCCAAGAGGCTTACGCACCTTATTGCGCTTTGACGGTAGCTGACTCCGAAGAAGGTTGGATCCTGATGACTGCGATGCGCTGACCTCTGCCCTTCACATGCCCGTTTAAAATTTGAAGTCATGAGCCTGCTGACCCAATGTCCGGCTTGCTCCACTCTCTACAGGGTGGTACCTGATCAACTTCGGATTTCGGATGGTTGGGTCAAATGCGGTCAATGCAGCGAGATTTTTGACGCATCCAAGCATCTGATGGAGCCAGCAGATCTGTCCATTTGGCAAGCCCCATTGGATTCGGCTTTGACCACCGATTCAGAGACAAGCCAAGACAAATCCGAACCTCCACAGGTAGACGACGGTGTTGCTGGCAATGCGCCGGTGGATCCCGACGATGCAGATACCAGATCAGGGACGTCGACAGCGTACGAGTCGGCAGAAATTTCCGCGCCCCATGACCACCTCACACCCAATCCATTGCCAGAGGATGCCGTGGCGGGCGGCCGAGACGTAGATTCCTATCCAACCGATCAGCAAACGGCACAAGAGCTTCCATCAGACGATCTGACCACGCAACCCCAATTGCGCTGGGATGACCACCCTGACGGTCAAGAGGATCATTGGGCACACCAGGAAGCATCCGGGGACACAGACTCAATGCCTTCGTTTCTGGCACAAAATGTTTCTGTCCATCCATGGCAACGACCCTGGGCCAGGGGCGCGCTGATGGCGTCCATGTTGATGCTGACCCTGACCTTGGCAGGGCAGTGGTTGCATCTTGAAAAGGATCGGCTCGCGGCGCAGTACCCCGATATGAAAGTGGCTTTGGCCCGCTTTTGCACCTTATTCAGCTGCACGGTAGAACCCTTGCAGCATATTGAGAACTTGAGCGTAGATTCCGTTGGATTCAGCCAGCTTGGGAAAGACAGCTATCGCCTCAATTTTGTAATGAAAAATTCCTCAGCCCTTGCCTTGTCCTTGCCAGCGGTGGAACTGTCTCTCACCGACGCACAGGATCAACCCGCGTATCGACGAGTTTTCAGCGGCAATGAACTGGGAAGGGGCGACAGCAAAGAAATCGCTGGGGGGTCCGAAAGACCGTTTACCCTTGCCTTAAGGGTGAACGCCGACACCTCTGAAAATGCTGTCCGTGGTTACAGAATTCTGATTTTTTACCCATGACACACCCATAAAAAAGCCCGGTGCACAGAAGCGCATCGGGCTTGCATCGGTTTAAACCAATGCTCAGGGTTTTGCGCCCGTCGGAAATGGCCACGCAGCTTGTGGGCTGAGCGTGGTTTTTGTAGCGGCTGCGGGTTTTGCAGCGGGTGCGGCCTTTTTGGCGACAGGTTTTGCAGCAGGTGCAGCCTTCTTGGCGACAGGTTTTGCAGCAGGCTTGGCAGCAGGTGCAGCTTTCTTGGCGACAGGTTTTGCAGCAGGCTTGGCGGCGGGTGCAACCTTCTTGGCGGCAGGTTTCGCAGCAGGTTTTTTTACAACCACAGCTTTCTTTGCAGCAGGTTTTTTTGCCGGTGCTGCTTTCTTAGCCGGTGCAGCGACCTTTGCTACAGGTTTCTTGGCTGGTGCCACTTTTTTTGCTGGTGCCGCCTTCTTCGCCACTACCTTTTTTGCTGGCGCAGCAGCCTTCTTGACTACCGCTGCCTTCTTGGCAGGAGCCGCCTTCTTTGCTACAGCTGTTTTAGCCGGAGCTACTTTTTTTACCACAGCTTTTTTTGCTGGGGCCGCTTTTTTTGCGGCTGGTTTTTTTGCAGTTGCCATTGAGTTCTCCTTGATCAATTTACAAAGAGCACTTCACGCAATCAATTTGCGTCAAGTGATCCATGATGTTGGGCAGGGTCCCAGCACCATGAACGGGGGTACACAAAGCCTGCCCGCCATGGGTAGCACTGCAGGTTTGTGAAAATAGAAAGGTCATGCCTTGCGCTCGTCCTCAGTATGACCGTCGAGATTGATGCGCATTGACAACCGGCGCGCTCACTGCAACTCTTGGAAAAATCACAAAAGGCGAAGAGCCTACCGTTGTGACAGCATGCATCACATCGGTTTCAGAAAGTGGCACTTGCATCTGCAGCTTCAACCGAAGAGCAGATGGCAGCAAATTGACAGTGTGTGTAACTTCTTTGTCGCAGGACAACATAGTGATTTCCGATGCGTGGATTATGCGAGCGTGTAAAAAAAAATGAAAGACTTTCTATGCGAAATTGTTTTGTTGCGTTCACGAATGTGGTGATTGCGCATCGCATTGCACATGGCATAAGAACCAGTGATCTCAAGCGCTTGATAGAACGCCCACATCCAATCTCCAGCGCTTCAAAATTTGATGCGCATTGCAGAACATTTGGCATCCGTTACCACGCGCCCCAGGTTCGTCGATGCACCCACAAATGGATGTCTGTCAACGGACGACGGAGGTGGGCAAGTACCGAGAATCAAGCCCTGCATTTTTTTGAAAATGCGCCCAGTCAAATCCTGCGCCTGGATCCGCCTTGCGGCCCGGCGCGATGTGCTCATGCCCTGCAAAATGCGCAATCGGGTAACGCGTCATGAGCGCAGGGCAAAGCGCGGCCAGTGTCTCGTACTGAGCCTCGTCAAAGGCATAACCCTCAAGCCCCTCCAGTTCAATGCCAATGCTGTCATCGTTGCAGTCAATTCGCCCTCGATAACTGGACACTCCAGCATGCCAGGCGCGGTCGTCACAACTGACAAATTGCCAGAGCTCACCATTGCGCCTGATAAAGAAATGTGCCGAAACCTTGACTCCTTCAATTTGTCCGAAATACGGATGCGCCTGCCAGTCCAATTGGTTGGTGAAGAATTGCAACACCTCGGGTCCACCAAATTGCCCCGGCGGCAGGCTGATGGAATGCAGCACCACCAGATCCACCTCCGGATGATGGGGGCGTGGTCCGAAATTGGGTGACGGCTTGTGCGCGGCAAAACGGTACCAACCGTCCCGCCACAAAGCGTCGTCAAAGCGGCACACGGGCTGACGTGGCGGGTGGCAGGTCATCGGCATCATCCTGTTCAAGGGTGTCCATGTTCAATCTGGCCAAGCGGTAGCGCATTTGGCGCAGCGTCAGTCCCAATCTGGCTGCGGCCTCCGCACGATCAAATCCGCTCAACTGCAACACGCGGTTCAAAATGTCACGTTCGAGTTCATCCAGATAGAGACGCAAGTCTTCCGGTACGGCCGATGCATGCACGGGGTGTACAGGTGTCAACTGCAACGGTATGGCGGGCAAAGTATCAGGCATGTCAAACTGCAGGACTTCTCCGTCCCCCAGGGCGACGGCTCGGTGCAACAGGTTCTCAAGTTCACGGACATTTCCAGCTAAAGGCAGGTTGGCAAGATGGCGCAACATGTCCGCTTCCATCACCGGCTTCGCCATACCAGACTCTTCTGCAATTTTTGACAGCAGCGCTTCACACAATACCGGAAGATCTTCAGCACGCTCACGCAACGGGGCAATCACCATGTCAATCACGTTGAGTCGGTAAAACAGATCCTGCCGGAATTCTCCCAGTTGGACATCTTCTGCCAAATTTTTGTGTGTGGCACTCACGATGCGGACATCGACCGCATCTTCTTGTGTGGATCCCAAGGGCCGTACACGGCGCTCCTGAATCGCACGCAGCAACTTGGATTGCATGGCCAGGGGAAGGTCGCCGATTTCATCCAAAAACAGGGTGCCGCCGCTGGCCGCCTGAAAAAAGCCTTCGCGGTCCACTTGCGCGCCGGTGTAGGCCCCTTTTTTGGCTCCAAAAAATTCGGCCTCCAGCAACGCCTCCGGAATGGCACTGCAATTGACAGCCACCCAAGGACCCTTGGCACGATGGCTGTTGGCGTGAATGGCATACGCCACCAATTCCTTGCCAGTACCTGATTCACCGGTCACCAACACCGGTGCCATGCTGGTTGCAACCTTTAATATGCGCTCTTTGATATGACGCATGCAAACCGACTCTCCCACCAATTTATCCAAAGCCCGCTGACCCAATGCACCCGAACTCGCCCGGGCAGATTTTGCAGACGGCTGGCTTGAACCAAAAGGTGCTGTTGTCGGGCTCGACACCGCCGAGGCTATGACACGGCGGAATTGCTTCAACTCAACTGGTTTGGTCAGGTAATCAAACGCCCCGCCTTTCAAGGCCTCAACGGCATTCTCTGCCGAACCATAGGCCGTGATCACAACGCAGCGCTCCGTGCGCCGTGCAGCTTGCAACTCTGTGATCAAAGACAAGCCCAAGCCATCCGGCAAGCGCATGTCGGTGATAAGCACATCAAATGCATGCTCGGCCAACAACACCTTTGCCTGTTGCAGGTCACCCGCCGTGTCCACAATGTACCCCTCGCGCAACAATGTCAATTCATAGAGCGTGCGCAGATCAGGCTCATCGTCCACCACCAACACACGGCTCTGAATTGGTGCGCGCGTCATGACAACGCGGAAGTCTGAC
Organism: uncultured beta proteobacterium; assembly: GCA_903856025.1. Taxonomy (GTDB): domain Bacteria; phylum Pseudomonadota; class Gammaproteobacteria; order Burkholderiales; family Burkholderiaceae_C; genus Rhodoferax. The sequence continues at coordinate 15,058 of CAIOAQ010000572.1, read as the reverse complement.
GACTTACTGAGGTGGCAACAGGCGGCTCGGTACAAAACATCACATTGAATTCGTTTCCAGACGTCCTGGCTCGGTTGACAAAACGGTAAGCACGGTCATAACTCATATTGGCAGCATGACTTTGACACAACTCCCGGCAAATGTACAAACCCAATCCGGTCGATCGGCTGTCACTTGAAAAAAATGGCTCGAACAAATGCTGCTCAACCGAAGGGTCCAAGGGGCCACCATCACTCCAGACCTGCAAACACATCAAGGACCTCTGAGGTGTTGTACCTGTATGGGCACTCACATTGATCTGAATCGAACCCGGTTGTCCACTGGCAAAGCGGTGTGCGTTGTCCAACAGATTCACCAAGACACGGCGCAAGTGTTCTGAGTCAAACCACACCAGACAGTCTTCTTGCGCAAGCGTCATGCTCAGCACATCAGAAACCTCAAATTGACTTAGCCAATCACGACTGATCCGTATCACGTTCTGTTTCAAATCCAACATGCCTCCGGCCACCGCCTCCTCTTGCGTATTGGCGCGCGCCAGATGCAAGATGTCATGCACCGTTTTTTCCAAACGTTGTGCGTTTTGCTGAACCATCTGCGTCAGGCGCAATTGGTCGGGATTTTCAAGTTCTTCGGCCAGCAAGGCATTGGCTTGAACGATGGCTGCCAATGGATTTCGGATTTCGTGGGCCACCGCTGCAGACACACGCCCCATGCTGGCCAGCCTTTCTGTGCGCAGGCGCGCCTGCATCTCACGCTGGTCACGCAGGAACACCACACACAGCGGATTGGCTTCCACTTCCAGGGGTTTTGTCAGCTGCGTTTGCACCCGCAAATGCCGCTGGCCTTTGCCCACATACTGAATGACCACGTCTTGCTGCTGAGGACATTGGGTCAGATGACTCAAGCGCACGACCTCCAGCAACTCCAGCCACCCGGGTTGCTGCGTTAAAAAGCAAGGTACATCGGCCGTCGGCTTTGCCCCCAAGCCCAGCGCAGCCAGGGCAGCCGGATTGACTGATCGCAATTGAAAGCGCTCATCCACAACCGCAATGCCATCGCTCAGAGATTCAATCACGAGTTCATTGACCTGACGCTGCAGCGCTGCAGCCCACTGACTGCGCTGCGCACGCAACTCCACACTGGCCAACCGACTGGCCAGCTGGCTGGTCAAGAAGGCAATGGCAAAACAACCCGCCCCGGTCAGCGCGGCCTGTACAAATTGCGCGGTTGTATCCCATGGTGTCTGCACCGACACCCAGGCGGCATAGCCAAACAACAGCAGGGTGATGCCTGCTGACGTACCCAAGGCAATGATCAGTGAGCCCAGAATGGAAGCCGTCAGCACCGGCAACGCAAACAGGGGGGTGTAGTTGATGCTGCTCGTTTGGCTGGCTTGCAGGACCGAAAAAACCAACAGATCGACACCCACGGTGCGCAGCCACTGAACGTCAAAGGTATGCCCCAGCGAACTGGGCTTGGCCATCAGACGAACCCACACCGCAACGCAAAAATAGGCCACACAGACCATCCAGGGGTGGCTGCTTTGCTGCGGCGTCACTAAAAACACCCCGCCCTGAAGCAGCACCAGCATCAGCCCAAGCGTCGCCCGTGCCGTCATGAAGGCTCGCCAAAGCCGATCAAACTCCTCGGGGTAATGGTTGTATTCCAGCCTTGGCTCCAACAGCCCGGGTCCGAACCAGCTGGGCAATTTGGACGGCTGTGTCATTCAGGGTTCCGACTGGTGCAAATGGTCCTGGCAGCAGTAGTTGCCATGGATACCCTTGACAGCTTCGCTACCGGGCAGGTGAACACCACATCGATCACATCGCAACATCGCTTGGGGCTGGGCTGGTTGGGGGGGATTGGCCTCCTCGTTCATCTGCGCCTGGCGGTTGCGAAAAAACCAGACGCCGACCAGTACCAGCACCAGAAACGCGAAAAATTTCACAACATCCGCCCCAAAATGACTTCCATCACAAAGCGCGAACCCACATAGGCCAGCAATAACAAACCAGACCCCATATACAGCACCCGAATCGCCTTCTTGCCGCGCCAGCCAAAGCGTGCACGACCAACGATCAAGACAGCAAACGTCAACCAAGACAACACTGAAAAAATGGTCTTGTGGTCCCATTTGACAGGGTGTTGCGCACCGTACAGTTGTTCACCGAACAAAAAACCGGCCAGCAAGGTGGCCGACAACAAAGCAAACCCAAGGCTGACAAACTGGAATGTCAGGTGTTCCATGGTGAGCAAAGGCAACCCCGTATGCCCGTCTGCGGCCAAGCGAATGCGGGCCTCAGCCCGGGTCATCAACCAGGCGTGCGCCACGGCCACCGCAAACAACACATAAGAGGCCATGCCCAATGCCCAGTGCAGCGCCAGCCAGGTGGAGGTGTTGGCTGCCAGCGGGCTGCCGGGGAACAGCAGCGCCAGCAAAACTGCTGCTGCGCCCACCCCTGAAAGCAGCCACGGCGGATTGAGTTTGGGGTAGTAATGGCCTTCAAGGGCATACACCACACCCACCAGCCAGGCCGAAAGCGACAAAGCGGGGGCAAAGCCAAAACGCGGCTCTGCGCCCCACAGCCCCAAGGCCAACAAGACGGCATGCAAGCACCACGCCAGCCAGACGGTGAAACGCGTGAGCGTCTGACCATGACGCAGGCCGCCCGTGGCGGACACCGCATACGACGCGGATGCCAACAAAGCCAACACAAGATTCAAGGAGGAAGCGCTTGCTAAAATCATGTTCACAGTTTAGCGTTTTGTCACCCGCCATTTTCTCATTGGCACCAACCCAGGTTTCGCTCGCGCGAAAGATCCCCATATGGCCTCCGCTCTCACCGACAAACTCAGCCGCCTGGTCAAGGAAATTCGCGGCCAGGCCCGCATCACCGAATCCAATGTGACCGACATGTTGCGTGAGGTGCGCATGGCGCTGCTTGAAGCCGACGTGGCGCTGCCCGTGGTACGCGACTTTATTGCCCGTGTCAAAGAAAAGGCATTGGGGCAGGACGTGCTGGGCTCGCTCACCCCTGGTCAGGCGCTGGTGTCCATTGTCAACAAAGAGCTGGCGCTGACCATGGGCGACGGTGTGTCCGACATCAACCTGGCCGCACAACCCCCCGCGGTGATTTTGATGGCGGGTTTGCAGGGTGCGGGTAAAACCACCACCACCGCCAAACTGGCCAAACACCTGATTGAAAAACGCGGCAAAAAAGTGTTGACGGTGTCGGGTGACGTGTACCGCCCGGCGGCCATCGAGCAGCTCAAAACCGTTACCGCCCAAGCTGGTGCCGAATGGTTCCCCAGCACACCAGACCAAAAACCAGTCGACATTGCCCTGGCCGCGCTGGATTACGCCAAAAAACACTACTTTGACGTGTTGCTGGTCGACACCGCGGGTCGCTTGGCCATCGATGAAGTCTTGATGCGTGAAATCAAGGACCTGCACGCCGCCATCAACCCCGTCGAAACCCTGTTTGTGGTGGATGCCATGCAGGGCCAGGACGCGGTCAACACAGCCAAAGCCTTCAAGGATGCGCTGCCACTCACCGGCATCATCTTGACCAAGCTCGACGGCGACTCACGCGGTGGCGCGGCCCTTTCGGTGCGCCAAGTCACCGGCGCACCGATCAAATTTGCGGGCACCAGCGAAAAGCTCGATGGTCTGGAAGTGTTTGATGCCGAACGCCACGCCGGTCGCGTGCTGGGCATGGGTGACATTCTGGCGCTCGTCGAACAAGTGACCGCCGGTGTCGACATGGCCGCAGCGCAAAAGCTGGCCGCCAAAGTGAAGAGTGGCGCCAGTTTTGACCTGAACGACTTCCTGGGGCAAATCCAGCAGATGAAACAAATGGGCGGACTCTCCAGCTTGATGGACAAACTGCCTGCTGCCATGGCGGCCAAAGCCGGTCAGATGGACATGGGCCGGGTTGAAAAGGATGTCAAGCGCAAAGAAGGCATCATCCAGAGCATGACCCCGCTGGAACGCCGCAAACCCGAGCTCATCAAAGCCACCCGCAAACGCCGCATTGCCGCCGGTGCCGGCGTGCAAGTGCAGGAAGTCAACCGCATGCTCAAGGAATTCGAGCAAATGCAGGACATGATGAAAAAGATGAAGGGCGGCGGCATGATGAAGATGATGAAGCGCCTGGGCGGCATGAAAGGCATGGGCGGCGGCATGCCCAAGATGCCGTTCTGATTTGGTCATATTCTTAAAGAATTCCAGCCGCTAACTCTCGAATATATTAAGCAAGAAGCTATCACATTTATAGCATTTTCTGATGACAGGTGCGGTCTGGTTTTGGACAGGAGATGCAAAAATCAATCGATGATTTCATCACCAGGTTCACACCATTTACGAATCAGGCAGGGCTGCTTTAAAGCATTCTTTTGGGAAACTCATGACTTGTCTTCCAGTCCCGATGGTGCCAGACCAGCGAACTTAACATCTAGCCATTTCGGAGTCTCCCCCCGCGCCTCGGCCTGTTCCTTGCGCAGGACAGAATTTCTGACCAGCGTTCCTCCCCAATACCGAATAGGCTCTGGCGGATAGGACCGACATTGCCTTCCTACAAGGGGGCACAGGGACCACTTGTTCTTGAGTCCCAGGGCCAAAGAGGCGAGCACCTTACCGCCAATGAAGCTGGGGGCCACACCGTTACCGCTCCATCCGATTCCATAGCTGATGTGATCGGCGTCCTTCAATGTACCAAAGACCGGAAGGCTGTCATAGGTTCGGTCGATGGGTCCTGTCCAAGCATCTACAAGTTTTACATCCAGCAATGACGGATAGGTACGACGAAAGTCCGTTTCGGCCAGCGTCTGCGCGACTGGATCCTGACTGAATACTTCACTGATGTATCCGCCGTGCTGAATGACACCTGTTCCCTTCCCATAAACAATGCGTCCATCGCGCGTTGTGCGGTAGTAATCCACCATCAGTTGAGAATCTGTGATGGATTCCCCGCCAGTCCAACCTATGCTTCTCAACCGTTCAGGGATAGGCTCTGTAACGATGATCGCACTGCTTACCGGTGTCATCAGTCTCGCCAATTCCGGTACAGCCATAGCCCATGCATTGGTCGCGATCACGACAGCCGAAGCTTGCACTTCGGCCATTGGGGTTTTCAACAGGGACGGCGCACCGGTGTTGAGAGATTCCACCGATGTGTTTTCAAATATTTCTATGCCTCGTTGCAGTGCCACCCGACGCATTCCGCGGACCAGGAGTGCGGGTTGGACCGTGGCGTTGCTGGCTTCAAAGACGCCCGCCAAGTGCATGGGTGAGCCCGCGCGGCGTGCCACTTCAGGGGCATCAAGCAGCTGAAATGGCTTTTTTTTCAAGCGCAAACAGACATCCATCGTTCCCCGCCAAGCGTCAAGTTGTGCCTTGGTCGTTGCGGTCCATAGCCACCCACCCTGGATAAAGTGTGCGTCGATCTGGTTCTCATCACAGAAACGACCCACTTCCGCAATGGCATTTACCGACTCGTCAGCCCACGAAAGTGCATCACCTTTACCCGCTATGGCCAACAAGGTGGAGATCTTCGGCCACCAAGACATGGCAAAGCCACCGTTACGACCGGAGGCTCCGCCACCGCACACGTCCCTTTCCAACACAATCACGCGTGCCGAAGGACGTTCAGCCTTGATAGCCAATGCTGTCCATAAACCTACGTAACCACCACCGATGATGGCGACATCGACCACTTTGTTTTCTTTCAAGGCAACGCCGGGCTCATGGGCAATTCCTGCGTCATTGAGCCAATGACATCTTGCAAGTCGAGGAACTGCTTTTGCGGAATGATTTGCAAGCGTTATTGTTCTCATCACTGTCACCGGATTTTCTTTTGTAAATTTGGACGCGAACGTTCTGGATTCTGCAATTCGCAGGCCCAAGCCATCCTAATCCATACGGCGCAGCAAAATGACTTGCGGCAGCGCCGCTGGCGTGCGCATGTTGCAGGATCAGCGGGCAGTCAAGGGTATTGGGCGCGATCCTCGCTACTTGGCGATCTTGTGTCTGATCCGCGAAATTGTGACTTCCATGGGGGCGTTCAGCGGCACGTCAAGCCCCAGCTTCCTAGCGATGTCATTGACAATTCCAGGGTGCAATGGCAGACCACCAGCATCAATGGCGGTGAGCAGGTCTCTGGCGCGGCGTTGTGGCGACGGTGGTCCACGCTTCAGCATAAAACCTCGCAGCGTCGCAAGAAGCGTATTGTCCACAGTGATCTAGGCGACCTCAGGCCATGGATTGCAGCGCGACCTCTGCGGGGTCAAAGTAGAGGCAAGCCCGCTCATACTGTTGAATTTCGTCAATGGGGTACCCGACTGCTCCGTCGAGCTTAACGAGGCGCGGTCCAGCACCAACAGCAGTCGCTCGTCCAATTGTTGCCTCTGAACGGCCCCAGCGCTGGGCCAGCTCACGCTGAGAAAGAAGTATGCTGAATTGCGTTTCCATGTGCCGTCTCCGTTATCTATTGAATTGCATATCGACAGTTCAAACCAAAAAAGAAGAGAAAACGCGATCTTGTGCCGTAAAGTTTTGGCAAAACACTAAAGCTCAACAAAAATGTGCCGATAACCAATCACGGCGTGAGTTATTTATAACTCCACCCGTGTGGCCGTGCCCTGCATGGCTGTATTTCTAAAACTGAAAGGCCACTATGTCAGTCGGTTCAATTCAATCCAGCTCGCCGGTACAACCTCCACCCAAGGCTGCCCCTGCGGAGGCTACCGAAGCAACACGAGGTGGCAAAGACGTCAAAAACGACGGGGACGCGGATGACGCTGCTGCGGCGCCAAAAGCAACTGCACCAAAGCCCACCACCAATTTCCAGGGACAGGCGATTGGTCGAACCATCAACGTCAGTGCTTGAAATGCAAAGACCTCTTTGGGTCACATTGACGTAAAACTATCATGAGTAACTTTCCTTCAGTGGGCGTTACATTGGGGCAGCCTCCACCTAGTGCGCGGGTACAGTCGCCGTCCGGACGCTCTGACGTAACAGAGCTGCCCAGTGCCACTGATTCCAGCAAGGTGGCGTTACCTGCTCAACCTGTCGTTGTTGCAGCGTCGACTGCTCAGCCCCCCGCCGCTGGACAGTTGAGCAAATTAGTCAGCGATATGCAGAAGAAAGTTGCAAGCTATTCACCTGAGTTGCAATTCTCAATTGATCAGCACAGCGGAACGGACATCGTCACGATGACGGACAAGTCCACCAACACGGTGATTTGGCAGTTTCCGTCAGAAGTAGCGCTGCAGGTAGCAAAAGAGTTGGATCAGTACAGACAGGGCTTGGTGATCAATCGCAAGGCCTGATGGTGGTCCGCGTGGTCTCGATTCGAGCTTGAATTGGACCATTGACCGACCATTTTCTTGAAATTTCGCTGTCGATTTTCAGCCCGAACCTACTTCTACATCGCATCAAAACGTTGAAGTCTGGGGTAGAGTTTGCGGGCGCAGGCCCATTCGCTTGCCGTGGCTATCAGGGAACCAACCCGTTGAGTCAAGCGATGGCGTTGACACCAGTGGGTACCACGCACTCCGTTTCCCGCGAGGGTTGGTCGGAGAACGTGAACCATGTCGCCAGCCGAGCGCCACCCCCATCGATTAACCCAGCAATGCGGCCTCTGCCGTCACCACCTCGCCCCGCAGCGTGAAGGTGCGTGTCTCGGTGATGTCCACCTCTACCATCTGCCCGATCAGGCGCGGTTGGCCGACAAAGTTGACCACCCGGTTGCATTCGGTGCGGCCCATCAGCTCACCACCGTCGCGTTTGGATGCGCCTTCGACCAGCAGGCGTTGGCGTGTGCCTACCAGGCTGGCACTGATGCACCCCATGTTGGCGTTGATGGCGCTTTGCACTTCCTGTAAACGGCGCAGCTTGACCTCGTGCGGGGTGTCGTCGTGCAGGTTGGCCGCCGGGGTACCGGGGCGCGGGCTGAAGATGAAGCTGAAGCTATTGTCAAAGCCGATATCGTCCATCAGCTTCATCAGCTTGCCGTGGTCTTCTTCGGTCTCACCCGGAAAACCGACGATGAAGTCTGAACTCAGTGCCAAGTTCGGGCGAATGGCGCGCAGCTTGCGCACTGTGCTTTTGTATTCCATGGCGGTGTAGCCGCGCTTCATGGCCATCAAAATCCGGTCACTGCCGTGCTGTACCGGCAAGTGCAAGTGGCTGACCAGCTTGGGCAGTTTGTCATAGGCGGCGATCAGCGAGCTGGTGAACTCGTTGGGGTGGCTGGTCACGTAGCGGATGCGCTCGATGCCGGGGATGTCAGACACGTATTCCAGCAGCGTGGCAAAGTCGGCCACCTCGCCGGTGTCGCCTGCCACGCCGGGGTTGGTGATCATCTTGGCGCGCCAGGCGTTGACGTTTTGCCCCAGCAGCGTGATCTCTTTCACGCCTTGGTCGGCCAGACCGGCCACTTCGACCAGCACGTCTTCAAACGGTCGATGCACTTCTTCACCACGGGTGTAGGGCACCACGCAATAGCTGCAGTATTTGGAGCAGCCTTCCATGATGCTCACAAAGGCGCTGGCACCTTCCACGCGGGCGGCGGGCATGTGGTCGAACTTTTCGATTTCAGGAAAACTGATGTCGACCTGCGAGCGGTTCAGCCGTGCACGCTCGTCCAACATCTGCGGCAGGCGGTGCAGCGTCTGCGGGCCAAACACCACGTCCACATAGGGTGCGCGGGCAATGATGGCGGCACCTTCCTGGCTTGCCACGCAGCCACCCACGCCAATCAACGCGCCTTTTTTCTTGAGGTGCTTGACGCGGCCCAGGTCGGAAAACACTTTCTCTTGCGCTTTCTCGCGCACCGAGCAGGTGTTGAACAGGATCAGGTCGGCCTCTTCCACGTTGTCGGTCTGCTCGTAGCCTTGGGCGGCACCGAGCACGTCGCTCATCTTGTCCGAGTCGTACTCGTTCATCTGGCAGCCGTAGGTTTTGATAAAGACTTTTTTGGTCATGGTGAAACTCATCTGATTAATTACTATGGATTGAATAGCTGGCTAAGCCCTGTTCACAAGGGGTACAGGGTCATTTTGTATACAAAACAGTGCTTGTCACGTGGTCTGTAGGCGCTCAGCCCGTGGGTGAATACGTCTAGTCAAAAACCATTCGCCCAAGGGGATAAACACGCAGCGTGTTTATTGCTGGGGAAACTTTGGCAGCTGGTTGAACGGCGTTTTGCCGTCATCGGTTGGGGGCTTGGCAGCGTCCGAACCAAAGGTGAAATTAACCACCGGCTCCAGTCCGGCACGTTTTTCCTGGGCCTCGGTATCGGTCAGGATCCAGACCTCTTGCACCTGGCCTTGCGGGTTCAACAGGTAGTTCACCAGCAGGCGTTGGCCCACCAGCGAGCCCGACATCACCATGGTATTGGTGGTTCCCTTGATGCGTGCGCCGGGTGAGAGCTGCTGCGGCACGCCGTTGAGCAGCACCTGGGGCGGCTGGGTCACTTCCAGCATGCCGCGCCGGGCCGCGGCGGGAAATTGGCGCGCATAGCCTTGCGCCAAAGCCGCTTCAGGCACCACACAGACGGTGATCAGCAAGGCGGCAAGCCCGAAAAGAATGCCCTTGGGGGCAAAGAGGCAGCGGTTCATGGTGTTCATCCAGAGGCTGTTGATAAGGAAGCGGATTTTAGAGCACGCCCTGTTGTTGCGGCACCGCGTGGAGCCTAGAAATGAAATTAGCCCACGTGCACCACCGCGCCGCCAAACACGCCTATCAACCCGACCAATATCAGATACACCGCCACGATGAAGTTCAGCAGCTTGGGCATGACCAGAATCAGGCACCCCGCCAGCAGCGAGATCATGGGCGTGAGGCTAAGGTGCAGGTTCATGGTCTTAGTTGTTCAACAACAGTTGCAAGATCACGCCTGTGGCGATGGCCACCAGCACATAGTCGCCGCCGGTTTGAACCCAGTGGTAGCCGCGTGGTGGTGCAGACAGGTGGTGGCCGCGCCAGTCATCCACCACATATTGCCGGCTGCGGTAGGCGCTGGGCAAACGCTCACCCCGGTAGAAGGACTGGTCCGGCCCCGCGCCGCGTTCGCCAAAATGCCGCTGGTTACCGCGATTGCGATCAGACTGTTGTTGCCCCTGTCCGCGGCCATTCTGGTTGGCTCGCTGACGGTTGTCCTGACCACCGCAATTGCCTTGTCCAGACTGGCAACCATTTTCGTCTTGCCGGTTGTTCCGCCCATTGCCTTGCGCAAAGACGCTGCCTGAGGTGGCCAGCATGACGGCAAGGGTGATGCTTGCAACTGATTTTTTAAACATAAATATCTCCGATGGAGGGTTGATGAATGGTTTGGATCACGCGTTATTCGCGTGGTTCGCCGCGTGCATTGACGGTGATGGTGCGTCCAGGAGGCGCGCTCAGCTGGACGCGGTGCGCCTGACCGCGAAAGGTGTAACTCACGTCCCAAAACTCGGGCGCGACCTGGCTGGGTACGTCACGGCAACGTTTCACGTCATGGGTTTGTGTGGTTTGTCGCGCATCATTGCGCCCGGTCTGTGCGCCAATGGCGGCACCGGCCACTGCGCCGCCCACGGTCGCCAGATCCTTGCCAGCACCTCCCCCAACCTGGTGGCCCAGCACGCCGCCAATCAATGCACCCACGACCGCACCAGGCACGTTGGAACTGCGTGGCTCTGACTTGACTTGTTCGCGCTCGACCCAGCAGCGCTTCTCGGGCGCGCCAACCACCGCGCGCACCGAGCTCACATTGGCCTCGTACAACCGTTCCTGATCACGCCGACGAAAGTCAGGCGCGTCCACGGGTGTCGGAGCGAAGCGACGGTCATCCGCGCGCAGGTCGCTGCGTGCCACACGAGACGACGACACCCGGTCGTTCAGGCCCATCGCCGCCAAAGACGGATAGCGCCCAGGTCGCAACACAACACAACGGCCGCCAAACATCTTGTCGTCGCAGACTTCCCAGCTTTCGCCCACCACATCTGCAGACGATGCACGGTCATTGAAACCAAAGTTTGAAAAGTCCGTGACCAGCCGCTGCGCTCTGAAGGACTGACCATGAAAATTTTCGTTTTCGTAAAAAGTGACGTGTGCCATGGCCTGGGAAGCCAGCGCAACCCCTGCGAATGTAATGAAAGCTTTCAACGACCTGTTCATGTCCAACTCCTGTAAAAGAAGCGTGAACTGTGGCATTGCGTCGTGCGGTGGTCTGTGCGGCTGCGAACACAGGGTGTGTGGTGGCACCCAAGACCTGAGGCGCTCATCCGGTCATCTGGGTTGCACCGCTTCCGATGGCCTGTCGGTTCCGGCCGTTGGACGGTCTCAGGCTTTTATCCAGACCGCTTTGTCAGTATCAAATCAAACAAACGCTATTTATTTAGTAGTTGCATTGACAGTATTTACGAGGGCTACAACGTAGTTTTATACAGACATTCGGATTTTCGGTGAATTTTGAGTGTGAGCTTTCAAAAAGCTCCGGCTTCGATTGCTGCCTGCGAGGTGGTTGGGATTGTTTGCCAACGTCAAAAACCGCGCGGTGATTGATGCTGGCAAACACAAGAGGGCGTTCATTCCATTAATGCCACCTATACTTCTGGGCGGTGACACGATCACCGTTCGCGGCGTGGACTGCTACCCGCAGTCCACGCCACGTTTCGCCACCAACTTTTTAACCAAAACAAAGTGGAGAAGCATCACCGCTCTTACCGGGCGCGTGTCTGTTATCCGCGCGGAGCCATCAGCATGAGCGCTTTCATCTTCAATGAAGTCAATTTCGACGACCACGAACAAGTGGTTTTTGTGTCGGAGCCCAAATCCGGTCTCAAAGGCATCATTGCCGTCCACAACACCAGCCTAGGCCCGGCCATGGGCGGTTGCCGCATGTGGAACTACGCCAACGAGGCCGCCGCCGTCAACGATGTCTTGCGCCTCTCTCGCGGCATGACCTACAAGAACGCCGTCGCGGGCCTGCCCATCGGCGGCGGCAAGAGCGTCATCCTGGGTAATCCCAAGACCGACAAAACGCCCGCTCTGTTTGAAGCACTTGGCGAAGCGCTGGAGCGGCTCGGTGGGCGCTATATCACGGCTGAAGACATTGGCACCAGTCCGCAGGATATGGCTTTTGTTGCCCATAAAACGGGGTTTGTCGCTGGTCTTGGCGCCAGTGGCGACCCGTCGCCCTTTACCGCCTTGGGCTGTTTTGTCGGTCTTCAGGCGGCCGTTAAGCATCGACTCAAACGCGACTCCCTGGAAGGCTTAATTGTTTCTGTGCAGGGGCTGGGCCATGTCGGTTACGACTACGCCCGGCGCTTGCACGCGGCCGGCGCCAAACTGGTTGTGGCCGATGTCGATACGGTGGCGCTGGAGCGCGCTCGTGAAGAATTCGGTGCGCAAATCGTATCGGTGGACGCCATTTACGACGTGCCCGCCGACATATATGCACCCTGTGCGCTGGGTGCCACGCTCAACCGTGATACCTTGTCCCGCTTGCAGGTCCAGATCGTTGCCGGCGCCGCCAACAACCAACTCGCCACTGCTGATGTCGGCGACATGCTGCGCCAAAAGGGTGTGTTGTACGCGCCGGACTTTGTTATCAACGCAGGTGGCATCATCAAGGTGTGCTACGAGTACCTGAATAGGCCAGAGGCCGATGTCGAGGCGCATGTCCACCAGATCAGCGAGACCTTGACGGAAATATTCACCTGCGCTGAGCGCGACGAGCGCGCCACCAGCGCGGTCGCCGATGAAATAGCGCGCGCACGCTTCATGCGGTAAGAAAGTACCACGGCAGCGTGCGCCATTCACCGAAACGCGGTTGCACACGCTGTCGACTTTGTGCCCGATGTTAGAGTTCAGCATTGCCGCGTTTGCCGACTTACAGAAGTTCAACTGGCTTGCTCGTAACCCATCATTCGCTCCCAGCGCGATCCGGTCAGCTGACCGGAAACCATATCGTTCAAAGGGGCCCCCGGAATGGACCAGCAGCCGACATAGCCTTTCGTTCTCTGTTTCAGTCATTGAAATGAAAAGATAGACAACAGTCGTTCAGTGACGAAAAAATGTTCCCCTGGTTGATCGACGCTCATGCAGCGGGTGCGGGTCACGAATAGCCCAACGTGATCCACGAATGGTGGCCGCTGTCATCAAAGTATTGATCTGAAATGGATTAAAAGATGAGGAAGAACCCATTGGCAAAGAACACCAACCCCGTCAACCCCACTGGAATAGAGAGCCACCAGACGCGCTTGACCTTCAACAATCCAGCAATTGAGTTCAGCAGAATGGCCACTTGCAGGAAGATCACAGCAATGCCAAACGGACGGCCGTGCTGTTTGGCCTCGTCACGCAGCGCCTCATGCTCGCGCGCCTTGACCTCGATGGCCTTCTTTTCAGATTCATACCGCGCCGAGCTTTCCTTGTACTCAGCGATTTTCTTAGCGTATGCATCACTGACTGCACTGCTTTTCGGAGCCTGAATGGCCTGCAATGTCATTTGATCAACCTGCAAGTTGTACAGGTGTTGCTTGGTGCTCTTGGCTTGGTAGAACGCCCATTGATCGGATGCCAGTGCTTGGTTGATCACGCTGGCTGTGGAATAGGAGCCTCCTTTAAAGGTGGATAAGGTAGCACCGACTGCCAGAATAACCGTCGCCAGCGCCATACGGTTCAACCAGGGTTCTTTCTGTTCTTCTGCCATTTCAAAGCTCCAAAATGTTACGGATGAATGGGGTCAAGAGTGCTCTGGAACGCTGCCGATTGCGTTGCTGCACTGTATCGATAGGCCATTGAGACCCTGCTGTTCATGGCTGAAACTTGCCATGGATTTGCCTTGATCGTCGTGCCTCATGCGAATTACGAATAGGCTGTCGAAATCGGTGTCGCTCCAGTTATGAACATCGCCAGGTTTGCCACCAGCGTCGGACATTAATTTTTTTGCAAGTGCTTCACCCCAGTGGTGCTCCCATGCCACGACGTAGGTACCGTCCGATTTTGAAAGAAGTTGCGCGGCCAGCGGCTCGATTTCTGTCATTCCCCACTGAATGTTGACGGGCAGACCGGTACGAATCGCCAGTGGTTCAATGGTCGCCAATGGTCGCCAATGGACGCACATACGCGTAGCTAACCCCATTGTCAATCTTCTCACTGGTTGGGTTAACTGCATAGATCGCGGTTGGTGTGCCGTAGCGCCCGAGTAAAACTGGGGCCAGCGCGAGTGAACGGTTCAGCCCCCTACACGTGAGTTGACCAAGTCCTGCGGGGGGCTTCTCCCCATGGCGCAGGATCACTACTGTGGTGTCGGCTCGCACTGAGGCGCCAAAGAACGCTGCAATTGAAAATGCCAGCGTGGGAATCAAGGGGTTGCAAAATTTCATACGGTTAATTTTCTCAGATCACCTGCCCCTGCCAAATGGCTGGGTGAAACACTTTCAGCCATTTGCGACTTCATCTTAAATTCCAAACTCCAACTAAAAACCCACTCGCATCGGGGGGGCAACTCCGCTCAGAACTTGTCGGTCCATTTTCATTGCGGACAGGTGCGTTACGAAGTATTTTCCAATCCAGCAATGAGCCTGGAGCAAGGCTGATGGAGTGACGCTCAGTGTGTTGGTTGATCTGGTTAAAAGGGGAAGTCTAAGGGGTTTGGGTTTGTCTTTGGATTTTTAAAAATGGATTGGCCCCGCCAGGCCGCCGGAGGCCCCCCCCCCGGCTTTTGATGGCAGGAGATTCACAGCCTCAGTTTGACTTTTGGTTTGTTGAACATTGCAAACAACTCTGCCTTGGCTTTTTGCATCGCCTGGGCTGCAGCCAGATCGGTCTGAGCCTGCGCCTGAACCAGCAAGTCAGCCAGCGTGATACCAGCCTTGAAACTGAGCAGATCTTTCTCTGCAAGTTGCGCCAAACATGCCAGAGGTGTCTTCACATCTTGGGTGCGGTAGTGCTTGACGATTTTGCCTTTTGGGGAAATGGTCTCGGTGGCGAACATGCAGGGACGATGCAAATTGAGCCACGGATTGAACACCTCCTGGTAGTAAATATTGATGGGGCGGGCGTACTGC